>JAGCWG010000559.1 GCA_017961965.1 Bacteroidaceae bacterium
GAGCAGACCAGCGGTGTCTCTTTTCTGCCACATGAAAAACTGGTGATTGCCAGAATGCTGCTGAGCGAGGTCAATGTTGACCGAATTGAGGTGGCATCGGCAAGAGTGTCGGAAGGCGAGAAAGAGGCAGTAAGCATGATTTGTCGTTATGCTGACAAAGTGGGCAAGCTGGATAGGGTGGAGGTCTTGGGCTTTGTGGATGGTAAGAACTCCGTCGATTGGATAAAGGAATGTGGCGGAAAGGTTATCAATCTGCTGGCTAAAGGCTCGCTTAAGCATTGTACCCATCAACTGAAAAAAACTCCAGAACAGCACATTGCAGACATACGTGAAAGCATTGCGTATGCTACGGAGCAAGGGCTAAACGTAAATCTCTATCTGGAAGACTGGAGCAGTGGTATGCGCGACTCCTTGGAGTATGTATATCAGTTGATGGATGCATTGGTTGATACTCCTGTCAAACGTTTTATGCTTCCTGATACTCTCGGTATTATGCACCCGTTACAATGTGTGGAGTTCATGCGTAAAATGAAAAGACGCTATCCCGACAAACATTTCGACTTCCATGCACATAATGATTATGACTTGGCTGTGTCCAATTCACTTGCTGCGGTGTTGAGTGGTTGCAAAGGACTGCATGTCACCGTGAACGGCCTTGGTGAGCGTTGTGGTAATGCTAAACTTGCCAGCGTGCAGGTAATCCTTAGAGATCACTATCATGCGCAGACAAGCATCAACGAAGAGAAACTTAACGATATAAGTCGTCTTGTTGAGGGATATAGCAGTATTGCCATAGCACCGAATATGCCAATTGTGGGTGAGAATGTATTCACGCAGGTAGCTGGAGTACATGCCGACGGAGATAGCAAGGACAAACTGTATTATAACGAGTTGGTGCCTGAACGCTTTGGAAGAAAACGTGAGTATGCATTGGGTAAGAATTCTGGCAAAGCAAATATTGCGAAGAATTTGGAGGAACTTGGACTGGAACTTACTCCTGAGCAACAACGGAAGGTGACCCAGCGTATTACCGAACTTGGTGATAAGAAGGAACTCGTGACCCAGGAAGACCTTCCGTATATTGTTTCGGATGTGTTGAAGCATGATGCTCCGGAGGATAAGGTGAAACTTGTAAGCTATGTTGTGTCAACGGCTTATGGCTTGAGACCTGGTGCCAATATTAAGGTGGAAATTAACGGACAACAGTATGAAGGAAGTGCCGTGGGCGACGGTCAGTACGATGCCTTTGTCAAAGCTTTACGCTATATTTATAAGAAACATCTCAACCGTACATTCCCCATACTTGCAAACTATAATGTAACCATACCGCCTGGTGGACGCACCGATGCTCTTGTGCAGACAGTTATCTTCTGGCACTATAAGGGAGGTTTGCTAAGAACGCGCGGACTTGATGCAGACCAGACGGAGGCAGCCATCAAGGCCACATTTAAAATGTTGAACATAATAGAAAACGAACAAAATACAGAAGTATGAAATTAAAGATTGCCGTATTGCCAGGTGATGGCATAGGACCAGAGATTATGAAGCAGGGTGTGGCTGTTATGAATGCCATTGCCAGCAAGTTTGGTCATGAATTTGAGTATGAGGAAGCTTTGGTGGGAGCGTGTGCCATCGACAAGGTTGGTAACCCTTATCCTGATGAGACACATGAAGCTTGTATGAAAGCTGACGCAGTACTCTTCGCTGCCGTAGGTGACCTGCGCTATGACAACGACCCAACATCGAAGGTGCGTCCTGAACAGGGACTGCTTGCCATGCGTAAGAAGCTGGGATTGTTTGCCAATGTGCGCCCTGTCGCTACCTTTGACTGTCTGTTACACAAGAGCCCGTTGAAGGATGAACTGCTTCGTGGTGCCGACTTCATTGTTATCCGTGAACTTACAGGTGGTATGTATTTCGGTGAGAAATACCAGGATAATGACAAGGCTTACGATACGGACATATACACACGTCCTGAGATAGAGCGTATTCTGAAGGTGGCATTCGATTTTACTATGAAGCGTAACAAGCATCTCACTGTGGTGGATAAAGCCAACGTTTTGGCATCAAGTCGTCTGTGGAGACAGATAGCAAAAGAGATGGAACCGCAGTATCCTGAGGTGAATGTAGATTATATGTTTATCGACAATGCATCTATGCGTGTGCTCACAGAACCGACATTTTTCGATGTTATCGTAACAGAGAATACCTTTGGTGACATCCTTACCGACGAGACATCATGCATCACTGGTTCTATGGGATTGCAGCCGTCATCGTCACTTGGTGAGCATACTCCACTCTTTGAACCTGTTCATGGATCATGGCCACAGGCTGCAGGCAAGAATCTTGCCAATCCTGTAGCAGAAATCCTTTCTGCTGCGATGCTCTTGGAGTATTTTGACCTTAAAGAGGAAGGTGCACTGATACGCAAAGCCGTAGATGCAAGCCTTGATGCCAACGTTCGCACACCGGAGATTCAGGTGGAAGGTGGTGCTCAGTATGGCACAGAAGAGGTTGGCGCATGGATTGTTGACTATATCAAGAACGCATAGTAGCCTATCCCAATTCTCCCAAAGGGAGGGTTTTGTA
>JAGCWG010000560.1 GCA_017961965.1 Bacteroidaceae bacterium
AGTTCAGACGGTCGGAGATGTCCTTGACGGACAGTGGCGTGGATTGGAGCATCTGCTTTGCTTCCACGAGGAGGGCAGTAGCAATCCATGTACTTGGAGTCTGTCCAGAACGGTCCTTGATGATGGATGAGAAGTAGCGGCATGTGAGATTCTGCTCCTGTGCATAGAATGAAACTTCATGCTCATGCTTATAGTTGCTATAGAGTGATTCCATGAATGTCTTGAGCACGTCATCACGTCGGTTGTCAAGTTTGTATGCCGTACCAGCCTTGGTGAAGCAAGAGATAATCTCAAGCATCACACATTGTCCAAGTAGTTTTCTTTGCTGAAGGATGATTTCACGGGCTGGGATGATTGTTGTGTCACCATTATGTAGCATATCGTCGTACTTCTTCTGCTTTTCCAGTGTCTGCTCGAGGATATTGGTGAGTGCCGTCATTCTGTTTATGCGATCGAGAGGTAGCAAAACCAATGGGTTCTGCTTAATCACGAATATAGCATTGAAGTCAGATACGTTGTATAAGAGTGGTTGTATTGTTTCCAAGTCCGCTCCGATGAACGTTCCTGTTATCGGTGTACTATGATTGGATATGAGTAGTGAGCTGTAAGCGAAGTACACTATCATACAATCCTTTGTGAGATGGTAGTTTACACCATCGAGAGTGATGTTTACCCAACCTCCGGTACAGATAAATATACCTGTACGTGGAATCTTTACCATGGCATTCTCTGCCTGTAAGATATTCTTCTCATCACCATTAAGGCGTAAGACTTTTACACTGTCTTCAAACACGGCTAATTCAATTTTAAGTGGACTCGTTTTATTTTTTGCGTACAAATTAACGAATTGTTTTGTATAAATGCAACAGATTAACTAATTATTTTTGGGTATTAAGTACTTTTAGAACAAAATTACCCCAAAAAAACTTACTGCGGTATGAAATAAAAGCAATAAATTTGCAACGTTATTGCATTATGAAGATTGTGTAATGTAAGCAGGCAAGAGAATAATTAAAAAACGATTTGTATATATGAAGAAAAGTAAAAGACTATTTTATGTGTTGATGTTTCCGGCTATTGCCCTATATAGCTGTGGCGGAAACAGTGAAACGACTGACGAGAGTGTCTATGTTAATGTGGTAGAGGCTGTAAATGCTGACCAGTTGGGTACTCAGACATTTACAGGTAAGACAAAGACTGCGGAAGAGGCAAATGTGTCTTTCCGTGTTTCGGGTCCTATCTCACGTGTCTATGTGAAAGAGGGCGATATGGTAACAAGAGGACAGGTTATCGCAGAGATGGATAACAGGGATTATCAGATTCAGTTTAATGCAACCAAGGCTGAGTATGAGGACATAAAGGCTACTGCCGAACGTGTGATTGCTCTCTACAAGGAAGGCAATACTTCTGCACAGGCATACGACAAGGCTCGCTACGGACTTGAGCAGATTACACAGAAGTTTGCACATCATAAGGACCAGCTTGAGGACACTAAGCTCAAGTCTCCAATCACAGGATATATTAAGGAAAAGATACATGAAGCGGGTGAGACTGTTGCTGCAGGAATGCCTGTCTTCACTGTTGCTGGTGGTTCAGGACTTGAGGTTGAGATTAACATGTCTGCCAATGATTATGGTCGTCGTGACAAGTTTACTTCTTTCTCTTGTGAGTTTGATGTCATGGAGGGTGAGACTTTCCCTCTTGAGGTTGTCCGCATAAGCAATGAGGCAAATACGAGTCAGCTTTATACTGTCCGTCTTCGCATGAAAGGCAATTATGACAAGAAGAAGATTACTGCGGGAATGAGCACTATCGTCAAGGCTACGCTTGAGGATGAGGATCACGGTGTGGTCAATGTGCCTACATCTGCTGTTCTCAACAAGGATGGCAAGACTATTATTTATATGTACGATGATGGTGTTGCCAGGGCAAAGGACGTTACTGTTCTTCAGCTCAACCGTGACGGTTCTTCCAACGTGAAGGGCATAAAGAAGGGTAGTAAGGTCGTTGCTACTGGTGTCCGCAACATCGTTGATGGTCAGAAGGTGAAGCCTATCAAGCCTGCAAGCAAGAGCAATGTGGGAGGACTGCTGTAGAATTAAGAATTCATAATTCATAATTCATAATTGGCAATTTCAATTAACAATTA
>JAGCWG010000561.1 GCA_017961965.1 Bacteroidaceae bacterium
AAATTATAATTAATGATAATTAATTTGTTACGCGAATAATATTTATGATAAATCGTGGCAAATTAATGGAAATTCGTGCAAAACCAAAAGTTTTATTTTGTTCCATATTATTTTTTAATCAACACTTATAAGAAATTTTCTTTAATTTTCTAAATTTTCGTTCTTCTAAAAACAGCGAACTATCAAACGTCTTTTTAACTCCCTATATAACTTCATTTTAACTTCAATTTAACTACAAGCTAAACTTGAATAACTCACTAAACAATCTAAGGATTATGAACAAATTTCTAACATTCGCCGCAGCATTCGCATTATGCAATACTATGGCACAAGCAAACCCAAAGAACTCTGAAGACCGACATCTCGATGGCTTCACAAAGATTGAGCAATCTGGAAGTATCAAAATCAACTACTACCAGAGCAAAACATTCAAGGTTGTAGCTCATTGTGACGAAGGAGACATAAAGGAAATAAAGACAAGGGTTGACGGCAACAAACTCGTTGTCTATATAGAAGGAAAGAAGGAGTCACATCTCGGCGGTCTTATCAAGGTAAATGGCAAGACAACTGTTAAGAATGCGTACGTCGATGTCTATTCTCCTACAATAGAGAAGTACAATGGTGCTGGCTCTGGTTCATTCACTGCTAAAACTGACCTGAACATCGAAAACATCGTTTTTCAACTTTCCGGCTCAGGAAAAATAAAGATAGGTAATGCCACATGCACCAATATGGACATCAACATTGCAGGTAGCGGTAACGTATCTGTAGGCAAGGCAAAGGTTAACGGCAAACAAGCAATAAGCCTTTCCGGCTCTGGTAATGTCAACGTGAATGCCACATGCTACGAAGCAAACATATCTTTAGCAGGAAGCGGAGACATTGTCTATAACGGCTCAAACAAGAACACAAGTGTCTCTATTGCCGGCTCTGGCAGCGTAACTGGAGAGGTCTTCACTGACAGCTTCCATGGCACCACAACAGGCTCAGGAAGGATCAATATGAACGGCAAGGCAGGCAACATAAAGACGTCTAAGACAGGAAGCGGAAGTGCAACATTTACCAACAACAAGTAAGGCAACCTAAGCACCCATTCAAAACCCATCCCTTCGGGGTAAAAACAAAGCGCAGCGAAATGATTGATGTTTCGTTGCGCTTTTTGTATAATGTCGTGACTCGGATGGGATTCAAACCCATGACCTGCAGAACCGGAATCTGACGCTCTATTCAGCTGAGATACCGAGCCAAGGAAGACTTGCATTACTCATTCTTCATAATGCAAGAGTTAAAAGTTAAAAATTAAAAGTTATAAGTTAGATTTTACCTGTATTGCATGTTGATTACAAGAACTCCAACCTCCCAACTCAACTTTTAACTGTTAACTTATAATTATTAACTCCAGTATGGTCCTGTATGTCCATACTGGAAACGTGGTGCAAATTTAGGGAAAAATATCGAAATACAAATCTTAGATGTGGATTTTTATTGTCGTATTTAGCGGATGTTCTAAAAAATTACGCTTTGCTAAGAAACTTAGCAAAGCGTAAAAAAAATTGCTTATCATCACGACAAGCAATCTTTACTAACCTTAAAATAAATCTAATACCATGAAAAACACGTTGCAAATGTACGGGGTTTTTGCTAACTGAACAAGTCTTTAAGCAAAAAAAATACGCATCTTAAATGTTTTTTAACATTTCGATGCGTATTTGAACTTCTAATATGTAAATATGATATTACTCTACGTATAAAACAAGGCCTTTTAAGTACTCACCCTCTGGGTGGTAAATATTGATAGGGTGGTCAGCAGGTTGATGCAATTGGTGAAGAATTCTGACTTTTCGTCCTGCTGCTGCGGCTGCTGAGAACACGGCTGTGCGGAAATGGTCCTTGTCAACTGCCTGTGAGCAACTGAACGTAAAGACTATTCCTCCTGGCGTAATCTTCTCAAAGGCCTTCTTGTTAAGCCTTGTGTAGCCCTTCAGGGCATTTCGGAGAGCATCCTTGTGTTTTGCGAATGCTGGCGGGTCAAGGATAATGAGGTCGTATGGTGTCTCCATCTGGTCGAGAAACTTGAATGCGTCCTCTGCAAAGGCTTTGTGTCTTGTGTCTCCTGGGAAATTGAGTTCTACATTGGCATTGGTAAGGTCGATTGCTTTTTGCGAAGAGTCAACTGAGTGGACAAGCTCTGCGCCGCCGCGCATTGCATAGAATGAGAATCCACCAGTATAACAGAACATGTTCAGAACTTTTCTTCCCTTGGAGTAGTGTTCGAGAAGGCTGCGGTTGTTGCGCTGGTCAACGAAGAAGCCTGTCTTCTGTCCTCTGAGCCAGTCAACATGGAACTTGAGCCCGTTCTCTATGGCTATGTCGTCGGCACATCCGCCGAGTAGGAATCCGTTTTCCTGATTGAGGTCTGCCTTGAACGGAAGGGTTGTCTCCGACTTGTAGTAGATGTTCTCTATCTCGCCCTTCATCACGTTCTTGAGTGCCTCGGCTATTGTCATCCTGTCAACGTGCATTCCTACGGAGTGTGCCTGCATTACGGCTGTCTTGCCATACACGTCGATTACGAGTCCCGGGAGGTTGTCTCCCTCGCCATGTACAAGGCGGTAGGTTGTGTTGTCTTCTCGTCCTGCCACTCCTATGCAACGGCGGACATCGAGTGCGACGGCAAGTCTGTGCTCGTAGAATTTCTGATCTATCGTTTCGTTTTCAAATGAGAGGACTCGCACCATTATGCTTCCTATCTGGAAGTGTCCTGTGGCGATGTATTCGTTTTCGGATGTAAATACCTCAACTGTCTCGCCTTCTTCTGGCTGCTCTGACATGTGATGTATTGCTCCGCTGAATATCCAAGGATGGAATCTGCGGAGTGATTCGTCTTTTCCTCTCTTGAGATATATTTGCTTCATAAATAGTATGTATGTTGAATCCTTTTGTGTTCCCTTTTTTGAGCGAAGGTTAAGGATGAATAATTCTTCGTCCTTGAAGAATCATTCGCCCGCAGCCTTTGCCTTTGGCTCCATTTCGATTGCAGGCGTCTTTGCGAGTGCATAGTCGCCTGTAGCCTTGAGACGCTTTATCTCCTCGTGGATGCGGATGCATGCCCATGCGTCTGTGGCGGCATAGAGCTGCTGTGCTTCTGTGAGGCTTTCAGCTTCCCAGTTGGAGAGTTGCTGGTTCTTGGCAATCTTCTCGCCAAAGAGGTTGGCGAAAATCTTCTGGAGACTCATGTCCTCTATTCCGAGGTCTCTTACCTCCTTCTGCAACTCGATGAATGTGCCCGGAGTGAACTCTGACCTGTGGCTGAGCACTCGGAGGTCGTCCTGAAGGGACAATCCTACCTTTGTTATCGAACAGTCCTCAAGGAGTCTCTTGAGACAGTCGGGAAGTCCTATCCTGTTAAGTCTGAACAGGAAACAGATGTCATGTGTCGAAACCTGCAGCAAGGCTACGAGGTTGGTGTGCCCTTTCTTGAAACAGGGACGTGTCTCGGTGTCGAATCCGAGTATCTGTTGCGTCATAAGAAAGTCAACGGCTTTCTCTGCCTCTTGTTCCGAGATGATTGTGACAATCTTCCCATCGAACAGAGCGCGTGGCAGTTTCTGTATTTCTTTCTTATCGTATTTATCGTGAATAGTAACCATTTTTGAAAAGGATTCTCTTTTTATTCTTCGTATTGCAGGTCATCTTCCTGCGACGAGTAACGGACATCGTGCAGGGCACGCATCACGTTGGTGAGTTTCTGTCCCCAGTAATGGATGAAATTGTCCTTGCATACGGCAATGGCGTTCGTCATGCAGTCCTCGTTACCGTCCTTGTAGGCACATGCAAAGTTCTTGAGGTCCTGATAGATGTCAGCCAGATTCTCACTTATTGTGGTGAGGATAGGTGTCTCGCTGTATTTCATGTCTTCCATGAAGACATCGAGGTAGTCATCTTTGTCCCCAAGGACAAATGCTATGTTATTCCTGATTATCTCGTAGTTCTCTTCTGTCACGAAGTCCTCTGGCTCCTCTTCGGAGAACAACTCGTACTTTGGCAAGAGTGCACCTTTCAGATACAACAATGGAAGGACCTTCAGGATTGTATCTACAAACTCCTCGCGTCCCTTGCTTTCTGCTTGTTCCAGGAAGGCGCAGTATTGCACAGCAACTGTGACAAACTCGATTATCTCGTGCTGATATACTGGTGATGATGTTTCTTTTTTCATATTCGTTGGCAAAGATACTATAAAAAAATATATTTCTCAACCTGTTGTGCGAATAATTTTCTTTTATTTAGGTGAAACGCGTCAAATCGTGGTCGTTTGTGTCGTATCTGCATGCTTTTCTCTGCATTTGAGTTCTGCGTCATGACCACATCTCCTTGAAAGACTCCTGAAAATGAATTTGTCGCACGTAAAAAATCATTTTGTCACGTATTCGCCTCGTCCGCTTTCATTTTGCTAAGTCTCATGTACCTCCCTAATGAGTCCCTAATAAGTCCCTACTTTGTCTCTACTTCTTTCATACTCTAAATTGGGCACTTTGTAACGAATCTTATACCAATTCTTGTCAAAGTGTCATTTCCTATACTTTTCATAAAGCATCTTAGATATTGTGACAGCATTCTTTTCCAGTTCTTCATCATACACAAGGTTGATGCTTGCTATATTGATAGCTATCGTTCGTATCGCAGAATTTATCTGTTTCAGTTCTTCTTCTTTAAACATGTTGTAGTAGCGGTCAGATTTGCGTGACAACTTCATCTTCTGATAGCCTTCAGTCTTACCCAAAAGATTTTGAAAGAGATAAGGCAACTTGATTACTTTGCCGAGCACCTTAAACTTGCTCACATAGTCCTCGCCATAGCAAAGTGGGAATTGTTCTTCACTCTGTGGCTCAGATGTAATTGATACCTTTGCAAGACTTGCAACTATGTCATTAAGAACATTCTGGAGATACCTTACCCCTTCGAGAGAATAATATTGAAGAACTTCTGAAGTTGGAGAATTATTTGAAATGCAAGATACTACATGTCTCCCTGTGGATTTAGTCTTCATAAAAGAACCAATATAACCACCTTTCAGCATACT
>JAGCWG010000562.1 GCA_017961965.1 Bacteroidaceae bacterium
ACGGACACCCAATAATACAGGAGGTATGCGTATTCTTCGGACATCAACTCTTCAGGGGAAACAGATGTACGAAGTCAAGCTCCGAGAACTTCAACGCATTCTCTTCGTACAACTATCCAAGCCTTGCAACGTCGGCTATCAACATACATTTCAACGAGGCGGCTATCTACCGCACTCCACACACAAGTCCTTTCAAGGCACACACGGAACTGAGCACGGAAGTCATCGCACTCTCGCTCTTCCCTGGCATACAGCAGCAGACAGTAGAGCAGGTGTTTGCCATGAAGTGCATCAAGGGAATCGTGTTCCGTGCCTTCGGTTCGGGCAATGCCCCACGCCAGCAATGGCTCATAGACGCCATACGCAAGGCAACAGAAGACGGCAAGGTGATAGTCAACATCACCCAGTGTCAGAGTGGTGGCGTTGAGATGGGATTATACGAGACTGGTCTCCAACTCATCGAGGCAGGTGTCATCAGCGGTCACGACATGACCATCGAAGCAGCTTTGACAAAGCTCATGGTTCTCTTTGGACGTGGTTTCCGTCCTACTGAGGTACGCCATCTTATGAGCAAGAACATTGCTGGAGAACAAACCGATTAAAAAAACTTTATGCTACTACAACTAAGCGCAGATATACAGAACATACCAAACTTCATACCTTGGCAACAGACCATCGGACTGATGGAAATGATTGTCAAGGGTGCAATTATTGGTATCGTTGTGTCTGCCCCTATGGGACCTACAGGCGTACTGTGTATTCAGCGCACACTCAACAAGGGTCGTTGGTACGGATTCGCCACAGGATGTGGAGCCGCCCTCAGCGATATCATATATGCAATAATAACAGGTTACGGAATGTCATTCGTGGTGGATTACATCGAAGACCCACATCTTCTCTTCTGGATGAAACTTGTGGGATGTGCCCTACTTTTCATCTTCGGCATCTACACGTTCCATAGCAATCCTGCAGGAGAGATACGCAACGTATCACACAACAAGGGAAGTCTCGTGACAACATTCATCACAGGATTCTCAACCACATTCCTTAATCCAGGTATTGTATTCCTATTCTTGGCAATGTTCGGTCAGTTTACGTTCATTGTTCCAGACAACCCGATACCACAGATAGCAGGATACATCTTTATCGTCATCGGAGCACTCCTATGGTGGTTCGTGCTTTCATGGCTCGTGGACAAGGTAAGGAACCGCTTTGAAGAAAGAGGACTATGGATTATCAATCGTGTCATCGGCGTTATCGTGATGATTGTCTCTGCCGTTGTAGCTATATGGACACTCACAGGCAATAGCATACCGTCGATGTACTAAAGACCCTCTCCCCATCCCTCCCCCTCTATGGGGAGGGTGACTAATGCAAGGTGGAGCTATCCCTTTCGACAGCGCCAATAGCTATCCCTTTCGACCGTCTTTGGTCGAAAGCAATCCGCAATAACTTAAAAACATAAGAACTCAACTTTTAATTCAGTAAGGTTAGGACGTGTATATTTCAGAGCAACTAAAGCAAGTTAACATAGCAGAGTATCTTCTTTATATGTGGCAGATAGAAGATACCATCAGGGCATACAATCTTGACATTGACAAGATTGCAAGCGACTACATTCCTAAGTTCAAGCTTGATGAAGAACGTAGCGAGACTCTTAAAGGATGGTACGAAAGCCTCATACAGATGATGCACGAGGAAGGTGTGGAGGAACAAGGTCACCTTCAGATAAACAAGAACATCATCCTTCTTCTTACCGACCTTCATCTTCAGGTCCTCAAGTCGCCTAAGTTCCCATTCTACTCTGCAGCCTATTACAAGGCACTACCATTCATAGTGGAATATCGCAACAAGAGCAACGGACAGGACAAGTCTGAGATTGAGAATTGTTTCGATGCACTCTACATGGTAATGCTTCTCAAGGCACAGGGCAAACCTGTAACAGCAGAGACAGCCTCAGCCATTGACAACATCGTCAAGATGCTCAGCATGCTTAGCGAATACTATAAGAAGGATAAGGCAAACGAACTGGAACTGTAGAGCGGGCCCACCCCATCCCTCCCACGAGGGGGTAAGATAGCCCCTCTCCCCATCCCTCCCCCTCTATGGGGAGGGTGACTAATGCAAGGTGGATCTATCCCCTTCGACCGTCTTTGGTCGAAAGCCTTCCGCAACAACATAAAAACTTAAGAACTCAAAACTTACAAACTTAAAACTCAACTCCATGAACATATTGATTACAGGCTGTAACGGCCAGCTTGGCAACGAGATGCAACTTCTCGCCAAGGTAAATCCACAGCATAAATACTTTCTCACAGACGTAGTGATACCAGAAGGATTGGACGCAACCGTTCTCGATATCACTAACCAGCAAGCTGTCGAGGACTTCGTAACAGACAACAACATCGACTGCATCGTAAACTGTGCCGCATTCACAGCAGTAGATAAGGCTGAGAGTTCAGAGGAGTTCTGCAATCTCCTCAACAACATAGCTCCGGGTTATCTTGCACAGGCAGTTGGTAAGCGTGGCGGTAGCATGATTCAAGTAAGTACTGACTACGTGTTTGACGGAACAAACCATACTCCATACAAAGAAGATCAGCCAACATGTCCTAACTCCGTATATGGTGTTACTAAGCTTGCAGGAGAGAAAGCCGTCATGGCTGGATGTGCCAATAGCATGATTATCCGTACAGCATGGCTCTACTCCATTTATGGCAACAACTTTGTAAAGACCATGATTCGTCTTGGTAAGGAGAAACCTGAACTTGGCGTTATCTTCGACCAAGTGGGCACTCCAACATACGCACGCGACCTTGCCGTAGTCATTATGACTGCCATCAACAAGGGTA
>JAGCWG010000563.1 GCA_017961965.1 Bacteroidaceae bacterium
ATTCGTGCGAAATGATGTATAAGTCTTTCCTGTCATATAACATATCTCCAACGCATGAACCACCCTCTTGTGTTTCTTCTTGTCAACAATCCCGTAATGTTCGGGGTCAAGAACCCTGAGTTCTTCAAGCAAAGGCTCCAGTCCTTCATGCTCGAGTCGTTCCTTGAGCACTCGTCTGGTTTCGTCATCCACGGTAGGGATATCGTCGATACCCTTCGTTACCGCATCTATGTACATCATGCTTCCGCCAGAAAGGACAACGGTATCGTTCGTCTTGAACAGTTCGTCAAGCAAAGCCATCACATCTGCCTCATACTCCGCCGCACTATAATACTGGTGGAGGTCAAGGGTATGCACGAAGTAATGCTTCACCCTGCTCATCTGTTCTTCGGTAGGAGCTGCCGTACCTATCTCTATGTCCTTGTATATCTGCCTTGAATCTGCGTTGATGATTGGTGAGCCAAGTCTCTCCGCAAGTTCAAGGCTTAGTTCTGTCTTGCCCACACCCGTAGGCCCAAGCAGAACCACCAATGTCTTCTGCCCGTTAGAATGGTTCGCCATCGGTGATATCAAGTCCTTCGATATCTATGTCTTCGTCAGAGATACCCTCTTCGCCGAAGATGTCGTCATCGTCAATACCTGCAGATGTTGTCTCGATAGGATTGTTGTTAAACATCTCATCGAAGTCGAGCGTCTGCTGTGGTGCATTTCCGATAGAGCGTGTCACCTTACCATGTGCAAGGTTCTTTCCTGTCTCTATTGCCGAAAGCTCGATGTAGAAACGGCGGTCGGCAAGAGGGTCGAAAGTGTAGATAAGGTGCTGCTTCTCATCCTCAAGGAATTCGCTGAGTTCTGTCTCAGACATGATGTATGAATCCTCCTCAGAATCCGTACCCATATCCTCAAGAGTGATGTCCTGACCTTTCTCCCATCCATCACCACAAATCGTGAATGATGTGAGCTGGTCATCGTTATAGCCACATGAATCGATGATGAGCTTGTGGAGTTCCACAAACTTGGCATCAGCATCGATTGTTATCTCACGCATGAAGTCCTCAACTTCATCGGAGATTATCGTGAATTTGTAAACCATATAATAATCCCCCATGCCCCCGAGGGGGCATCCATCCGGCTTGGGGGTGGATGGTAAAACAATTACCCCGATAAACAACCTTGACGGACTTATACCGTAAGGCTGCCCCCTTCGGGGGTTAGGGGGCATTATCTAATGATTCCGCGCTTGCTGTTGCTTACGAAATCGATGATATACTCTATCTCCTTGCTCATTGGCACCTCTGCCTTAATCTGCTCTACAGCCTCAGCAACCGTGAGGTTGGCATTGTAGATAAGACGGTAGGCATGGTGGATGTTGTCGATAAGCTCGTTGCTGAATCCACGGCGACGGAGACCTACACCATTGAGTCCGAAGTATGAAATTGGCTCCTTACCTGCCATGATGAATGGAGGAATATCCTTTGGTGTACGGCTTCCGCCCTGTACCATAGTATAACCACCGATACGGCAGAACTGGTGAACGAGGACAACTGCGCTAATGATTGCGTTGTCATCTACAACCACCTCACCTGCGAGCTTTGTTGAGTTACCCATGATGATGCCGCTACCGAACTCACAGTCGAGAGCGATGTGGGCATTCTCCATGATGAGATTGTTGCTACCTACTGTTGTCTTGCCCTTGCTGGCAGTACCACGGTGGATAGTCACGTTCTCACGTATCTTGTTGTTGTCACCTATTTCTACTGTTGTTTCCTCGCCACGGAACTTGAGGTCCTGTGGAACGGCTCCGATTACAGCACCCGGAAAGAGTGTGTTGCCGTTACCCATACGAGTACCGTTGAGGAGTGTGACGCTGTTCATGAGAACATTATTGTCACCTATGATTACATTCTTGTCGATGAAGCAGAATGGACCGATTTCACAGTTTTCTCCAATCTTTGCTTCTGGGTCGATGTATGCTAATGGACTTATCATAAAAATTAAGAATTCATAATTCATAATTCAAAATTCATAGTTGTAATCCTTTTGTACATATTGCATAATGGAACAATTCTGAATTTTGAATTTATAATTTATTTTATTTAAGTATCGCGCGTGCGAACTTATTATTTATTGTGTGACCTGGCTTGAAGGCAGTCACCTTTCCCTTGATTGGCTTTCCTACGAGAGCGAGGTCGCCGATGATGTCAAGGAGCTTGTGACGTGCACACTCGTTTGGCCATGTGAGTGGCTTATGATTGAGGTAGCCGAGATGATGCGCATCCATGTGAGGAATGCCGAGAGCATCGGCAAGCTTGTCATAGCGCTCCTGTGTCATCTCACGCTCGTAGATTACGATTGCGTTGTCGAGGTCACCTCCCTTGATGAGTCCCATATTGAGGAGCGGCTCAAGGTCACGTACGAATACGAATGTTCTTGCTGAAGCAAAGTCCTCTGCAAAGTCATCAAGACTTGCAAGTGAGGCATGCTGATTGCTGAGGTTTGGTGAGTCGAATGCGATAGTCGCCTCGATGCTGAATCCGTCAGCTGGTTCAATAACGAGATGTTCGCCATTGTTGCCTGTCACCTCTATTTTCTTATCAATTACGAGATATTCTCTTTCTGCATCCTGCTCCACGAGTCCTGTCTTCTGAATGAACTGTGTGAAGTAGAACGAACTGCCGTCGAGTATTGGCATTTCAGGTCCGTCGAGCTGAATGAGGCAATTGTCAACGCCCGCAGCAAGTAGTGCTGCCATAGCGTGCTCAATAGTGCTTATCTTAATATCGCCCTTTACGAGTACTGTACCACGCTGGGTGTCGCCTACGATACGGGCGTCGCAATCAATTATTGGCTGGCCTTCGAGATCCATTCGCTGAATCTTGTAGCCGTAGTTCACTTCTGCAGGACAGAATGTAGCCGTGATGAAAAGACCCGTGTGAAGTCCCTTACTCTTAACGACGAAACTGTCCTTTAGAGTTTGCTGTTTAGTCATATTTATTACTTGTTGTTCTTTAATTCTTCTATCTCACGCTTGAGCACCTGCATCTCCTTGAGGAGGTCTGGCAACTGCTTGAGGGCAGCCGACTGCTTTGCAAATTCACGTGGCTCCACTCCTGGATAACCCATGAATGACACGTTACCCTTCTTTGCAATCTTGTCGCCTGTTATACCAGTCTTGCCGCCGCAATACACTTTGTCTCCGATGTGGAGGTGTCCGACGATACCTACCTGACCACCGAACATACACCACTGTCCTACCTTTGTGCTTCCAGCGATTCCGCTCTGTGCACTCATGACCGTGTGTGCTCCAACTTCAACGTTGTGGGCAATCTGTACGAGGTTGTCGAGCTTGACACCTTTGCGTACGTATGTTGAACCCATTGTTGAGCGGTCAATACATGTATTTGCACCAATCTCAACGTTATCTTCTATTGTTACGATACCAATCTGTGGAATCTTCTCATAACCCTCTGGTGTAGGTGCAAATCCGAAACCATCTGCTCCGATGACGCATCCTGCATGGAGGATACAATTGTTGCCGATGATACAGTCGTGGTAAACGACAGAGTTGCTGTACATGATAGTATTCTCACCCACCTTGGCATTCTCGCCTACGGTTGCATGAGGATGAAGCTGGCATCCGTCGCCAATCACGGCATTGTCGCCAACGACCGCAAAAGGAGCGATGTAAACGTCCTTGCCAATCTTTGCTGTAGGTGCTATGTAAGCAAGAGAGTCGATGCCTGTACGCTTCTGTTCCATGCTCTGGTAGAGCTGGAGAAGCTTAGCCACAGACTCGTAAGCGTTGTCAACCCTTACGAGAGTTGCCTTTACAGGGCGTGAAGGTTTGAAATCCTTGTTGACCAAAACGACACTTGATTCCGTGTCGTAAATATAATGTTCATACTGAAGATTGGCAAGAAAAGAAAGGGCACCCTTCGTTCCTTCTTCAATCTTCGCAAAGGTACTTACGGTAACATTCTCGTCACCCTCTACAGTACCCCCCGTATATGCTGCTATTTGTTGTGCGGTAAAAACCATTGCCAATTAAATTTAATTTGGCTACAAAATTACTACATATTTTTCAAATATGCTCTATAAGCATCTTGTTTTTTTATCAAATCGTACCTTTAAACCAAGTTTTGGACTTTTACGCTTTGAAAAGTTAAGTAAAACATCTAACTTTGCGCCAAAATAAAATCAATCAGAATTTCAGAAACAGAAAAAAGACGGGTCGCAAGATATTTGCTATTTCTCTTTATTCCGCAAAACTTTGCCTCAGAATGTTTTGAGACAAAGTACTGACTAAGTAGTGACC
>JAGCWG010000564.1 GCA_017961965.1 Bacteroidaceae bacterium
AAGAAGAACCTCTTCGCACCCTTCTTCTTTGAGGACTCAGGCTTAGTGACGTAACCCGTTATCGTCACAAGGGACGTTTCTGCTTCTATAGGAAGAAGGTCGGCGTTTATCTTCTTGCCAAAGACATCAATAATTCTCTGCCTTACCGTAGCTGCTGGCAAACGGAACATCTCCGCACCATTATTGAAGAGATTAAACGAGATGTCTGGATTTACGAGTACTATGCGTTCAAAGTCCTGCACGATATTAGTCATCTCCGTCTGGGCAGATTTCAGGAACTTCCTTCTTGCTGGGACATTATAGAACAAGTCCTTTACGGAGAAATTGCTTCCCACAGGACACGAAACTGGTTCCTGTGACACAACCTTAGAACCTGCAATCTCTATGCTCGTTCCGAGTTCATCCTCTTCACGTCTTGTCTTCAACTCCACATGTGCAACAGCAGCAATAGAAGCAAGAGCCTCGCCACGGAAACCCATCGTAGAGAGAGAGAACAGGTCGGCAGCCGAGCGAATCTTTGAAGTAGCATGACGTTCAAAGGACAGGCGAGCATCCGTTTCCGACATACCTTTTCCATCATCCACAATCTGCACATTAGCCTTTCCGCCATCAACCACAAGCACCTGAATATTGTGGGCACCTGCGTCAATAGAGTTTTCGACCATCTCCTTTACTATCGAAGATGGTCTCTGCACAACCTCTCCTGCCGCTATCTGATTAGCGACAGAATCGGGTAAGACATGTATGATATCCTCCATTTAGAATGGTAATTCTCCTGTGATTATGTAGTTAGCAATAACAAGAAGCACGATTATCGCACCAATAAGCACACCATAAGAGAGAGGTTTCCTTCCACTCTGCTTACGACGCTTGAGGTGGGTTGTTGCATCAACAAACTTTCCACGAATATCCTCTGGAGAGAACTCTTTAGGAGGAAGTAAGCCGAGTTCACGCTTTGCATTCTCCTCTATCTTCTCAAGTTTCTCCTTACGAGGATCGTAATAGATATAATTATGATGAAAACCACGAGGCTTTCTTACCGAAAACATTCCCATATCATTCATCTTTTATGTTTCTTTAATCTCAAAAGGAAGGACTACGTTGCAAACAGCCATCTCTTTTGACAAAAAGAAACGAATTAAACATTTTCACTTACCATAATGCAAATATAAGCATCACGTAAGAATCACGAAAGGTTAACGAAGGGTTAACGAAGCCTTTTGACATGTGTCAACAAATCGTTTTGTTCACAATAAATTCGATTTCACTACAAAATGTCAAATATAAGCTTACTTGCCAACTCCTTTGTTATTTGGATCATGCACCCTCCAGTTGAAGATATCAAATCTATCCTTCGGGCGTATATCATCAAGCCATACGAAGCGTGCAAGATAGCACTTGTCCTTCGGGATTCCCGTAGGCGGATACATCGTACCTGTTGAACCAGCCATCCATATCTTCTTAGGCTTCTTGTTCTCCATGTACATGATTGCCTTGGTCGTCTCATTATAGACCATACCAATCATAAATCCGTCATCCTCCTGCATGTAGTACGCAACGAAGACATTTCCCACCGCCTCATTCCTGTCAAGCTGACCATTCTTGAAGTACGTAAACATTTCCTTTGACTCTATCTGGTTAAAGCACAGCGAGTCAATCTTCTCTACCGTCGATGCCTTGCCTATGATATGAATCCAGTCGATAGTACTGTCATTATTATAAACACGAATCTCGTCACCCTTTGCCTGCTGTCCCTCATTCCAAAGAACAGGGTTGCCGTACATGTAAGTACAAGAATCAAGTTCGTGTGTCACCATCGAGTCACACACAGCTTGAACATCAACCCTGTACATGCGGACATGATGATAAGCATGAAGGTCACGATACACCGAATCAGTATTGAGATTATATGTAAACATCTTCAACGTGTCGGCATGAACATAGAGTGTATCCTTCTGCGAATATTCGTACGCCACGGCACTGTCAGTTGCGAGTGCAAAACCTGTCGTCTGATTGTACTGGCAATAGTTGGCTGTAAGCATACACAGATTTTCCTCATCGGTGATGACGACATCACCAAATGCTTCGCTCACATCCTTGCCCTTGCAGTAGTAGAGGCTGTCAGCCACAATCTTACGCATATCCTTGATGATGTAAGAGCGGTCAAGCAGGAAAGCCTCATCCGTGTTCGTATCATAGTCACCTCTCTCGCCATAGACGAATGTACCGTCATCAGAAGTGATGTTTGTAGGCGACACAATACGTGCTTTCTTTATGTCCGAATAGTAGTAGAGCGTATCGGATACGAGCTTGAACTTCGGATTCGTGAGCACAACGTTGTTCGTGAAGAACGCCTCATGTGTCGGAACCGTGTATTGTCCCCAATCGCTTACAAGTACGTTGTCGCCATCATACAGAGTACCGCCATAAGGATACATACCCACGTTATACACACGGTCGTAGTCGAGATAGTCGGACACAAGCTTGGTCTTCTTGTGAGTGAGTACAGAATGTCCGAGCGTGTGTGCCTGCATATCATAGCCGTCATACAAGAGCGTGTCACAGGTAAGTGTGAGCGTATCACCCTGCCACATCTTCACGTGACCATAGGCGTTGAAGGAATTGTCATCCTTGAAGAACCTTGCAGAATCACAGTCGAGGTACATGCCGCTGTGGTAAAGCCTCACGTTTCCGACAAGCACGTCAGCCCTTATGTCCATTGGTGTCTTGTAGAGAACATCCGAGTGAATGAGATGGACACGGTTGTCATCCTTCTTAATCGTCGGATTATTCCTATCAAGCACATCCGCAAAAATAGCACAAAATGTTGACAGGCACACCACGGTGCCCATCAACAATCGTGTTAGTTTATTAGAACTATATATTTTCATTCAAGTCAAAAAAGTTTACACTTTTCACTTAATCCATCCTGCATACTTGAATTCGCACTTCTTCCAGTCGTCGTTGATGCGGACGTATGTTGTCTTCATCTTGTTCTTTATCCACTCCTCAATCTTGTCGCTTGAAAGTTTCTCGACGAGGACATTCTGGAGAACCTGATAGTCATCCACCATTGATGCACGATGGCCGTCAGTCTTGTTCTTCAACTTGACAATGGCAACAACCTCCTGATTCTTGGAGTTCATCATGACGAATGGCTTTGAAATCTCGCCTATATTCATATTGGCAACCGTCTTTGCGACCTCAGCAGGGAGGTCCTTGAGTTCGAACTTTGGTGTTCCATAACATGCCTGTGATGCCTCCTGTGAGAGGTTGACCATGTTACCGTAGTTGTTGCGTGTATCCTTATCGTCTGACACCATGCTTGTACACTCGTCAAATGTGAATGTTCCTTTGCGAATCTCGTTTGCCAAAGAATCCATCTCGTTTACGGCATCCGTGAGAGCCTTATCCGATACTCTTGGCTTGCGGAGGATGTGGCGACAGTTGATAAGGTCGCCTCGCTTCTCAATGAGCTGGATGATATGGTAGCCGAACTCTGACTCAACAATCTTTGACACCGTCTTTGTGTCATTGAGGTTGAATGCCACGTTTGCAAACTCAGGCACAAGCATTCCCTTACCTGTGAAACCAAGTTCACCACCCCTTCGTGCAGAACCAGGGTCTTCAGAATACATAACCGCAAGGGTTGAGAACTTGGATGAACCAGAATTGATTCGTTCCGTATAGTCACGGAGATCAGCCTTCACACGTTCTATCTCCTCTTGCGAAATCTTTGGCTTGCGAACAATAATCTGCACCTCAACAGTTGTCGGTACAAATGGAATACTGTCCTCAGGCATATCCTTGAAGTAGCGACGTACCTGTGCTGGAGTTGCCTTGATGTTCTTCACAAGACCCTGACGCACCTGATTCACCATCTCGTTGTCACGTATTGAGTTGAACAACTGTTCACGCAACTGTGAGATTGACTTGCCAGCGTACTCCTCCACCTTCTCCTTTGAGCCATACTCTTGCACAAAGTGGTCTATACGTGAGTTTACCTCTTGATATACATCACCGTCAGACACCTCAACACTATCTATGGCTGCCTGATTGAGGAAAAGCTTCTGTACGGCAAGCTGTTCTGGAATGACACAGTATGGGTCGCCCACAATCTTCTGTCCCATCGCCATTGCCTCAATACGTGCGTCTTCAACGTCCGACTTGAGTATTGCCTCGTCACCAACAATCCAGATAACTTCATCGATGACGTTGTTACGGCTATTTATATTCTGTGCTCCTGCACCGTATGTCAACGCTGAGAGTATCAGCGAAAGTATTGTCTTAGAATATCTCATGACCACAAAGCATTAATGAGCGTTAACAGTTTCTACTACGGCATCGTTCACCTCTACCTTGTACTTATTACGGAGTCCCTGAAGCCACTCCACCTCAATCTGTGTCTGGTAATCTGTGAGAACCTGTCCCCTTACGTCTCTGTAAGTTCTTGGCTTCTTATACACCTTACCGATGACTCCTGTTGACTCAAAGCCCTTTGTTGGCTTCAACTCGCCAGTTTTGAACATGAGCTTATCCACGTTGGCGTTATCGCCCTTCTTATAGATGCCTCTCTCCACACGCACAAGCTTCACTGTGTCATTATTGAACGTAGATGTGAGTGTCTTTGACCACTCTGTCTCAGGTACGCCCTTGAGAGCCTTCTTGGCAGCAGCAAGGGTAGCATCATCCTTTGCATGGACAATCACACCACAGAAACGTGGAGCATCCCATGTATAGTTCTTCTTGTTATTGTTGAAGAACGCCTCAAGACCTGCCTCGTCAGCCTTAGCCTTGTCCCATATCTGGTCTTTGCATATCTCATACATGAGAGTTCCGTCATAGTATTCCTGTGAGAGATACTTGAGGTCAGAGTCCTTAGCCATAAGGTCATCGCACAACTGCTCGATTACAGCATCACGGCTCACGTTCTTCTGCTTTGCGATAGAGTCGATGTAGTTGTTGGCTGAAGCCTCCTTGACACCACGCTGTTCAAGGAACTTGATGATATTGTCGTGGTGGAACTCGTATGGCTCGAATGGGTGACGATCTTCCATCTTGATGATGTGCCATCCCACTGTTGACTTGACAGGAGCAGACATCTCGCCCTTCTTGAGTGCGTATGCTGCTTTCTCAAAGTCAGGAATCATCATACCCTTACCAAACTGTCCGAGCGAACCGCCATTCTGTGCACTACCCTTATCATCAGAGCAAGCCTTGGCAACAGTAGCGAAGTCAGCACCACCCTTGAGCACGTTATAGATAGAGTCGATGCGCTGCTTTGCCTTGGCAGCATCAGCCTCCGAAGCATCCTGACGCACGAGTACGAGGATATGTGAAGCCGTAAGCATGTCATCAGTACCGAAACGCTTGGCAGTGTTCTCGTATGTGATGCGAGCCTCACGCTCTATGAATGCGCTATCAACAATGGTAGGGAGTACCATCTGTTCCTTGTAGCCGAGCAACTCCTTGCGGATGCTTGAGATAGTGTCATAGCGAGCCTCCTCTGCGGCAGCAACCTTCAACTTGAAGTCAACGTAGAGAGGAACATATTCCTTCACGCTCTTCTTGTCGATGACTCCGTCAGAGTTATTCTTGTTGTATGAGTATTCAAATTCAGAACGAGTAATGTTCTTACCGTTGATAGTCATTATGACTGGGTCATTATTTTGAGCCATGGCATTTGCGCTGAGCAATGCACCAAGAGCCAATACTGATATTCTTTTCATCGTTTTAGTTAGATTTTCTTATTTGCGTGCGAAGTTACATAAAAAAAGCGAATTAACTACAATCTTAAATGTTATTAAAAGTGAAAGAAATAAAAAAAGTCTTTCCTTCGTCAGCAACCAACATTTTTCAACCTCTACACCTTGACAAATAACCTGCTTCTGCTTATTCGTTTCTTCCTTTATAGCACAACAAAAATCCGTCATTCCAACAAAAATTATGTCTCCAGAAAAAACTGACTTCCATCCTTTATTTTCCTCCAGCACCCACATAAAGGATATAAAACAAAAAAGCACATCAAGAAGTGCGAATAGATACTTCCTGATGTGCATTGATATGTGTTATGTCTTAGTGTCAACTTACTGAGGACGGCTGTAGTTAGGAGCCTCACTTGTGATGATGACCTCGTGTGGATGGCTCTCAAGCACACCAGCATTAGTGATGCGAGTGAACTTAGCCTCGTGAAGCTTCTCGATGCTTGCAGCACCACAGTAGCCCATACCTGAGCGAAGACCGCCTACAAGCTGATAGATAACCTCCTGAACAGTTCCCTTGTAAGGAACACGACCAGCGATACCCTCTGGAACGAGCTTCTTTGCCTCCTTTACTCCACCCTGGAAGTAACGGTCAGCACTACCCTTCTCCATTGCCTCGAGTGAACCCATACCACGGTATGACTTGAACTTACGGCCATTATAGAGGATTGTCTCACCTGGTGCCTCTTCTGTTCCTGCAACGAGTGAACCTACCATTACTGAATAGCCACCAGCAGCAAGAGCCTTGACAACGTCACCTGAGTAACGGAGACCACCATCGGCGATGATTGGCACACCAGTACCCTCAAGTGCCTTGGCTACGTCATATATTGCAGAGAGCTGTGGAACACCTACACCTGCTACTACACGTGTAGTACAGATAGAACCAGGACCGATACCTACCTTAACGGCATCAGCTCCTGCCTCAACGAGTGCCTTAGCAGCCTCACCTGTTGCGATGTTACCCACAACGATGTCAACCTCTGGGAAGTTCTGCTTTGCCTCACGCACCTTGTCGATTACTCCCTTTGAGTGACCATGTGCAGTATCGATGATGATGGCATCAACACCTGCCTTCACGAGTGCCTCCATACGCTGGAATGTGTCAGCTGTAACGCCTACACCTGCAGCAACACGGAGACGACCCTTAGAGTCCTTACAAGCCATTGGCTTATCAGCAGCCTTAGTGATGTCCTTATATGTGATAAGGCCGATAAGATGATTGTCATCATCCACTACAGGGAGCTTCTCAATCTTGTGCTCAAGGAGAATCTTTGAAGCACTCTCGAGATCTGCCTGCTGATGTGTAACGACAAGGTTCTCCTTAGTCATCACCTCATCAATCTTACGATCCATGTCTGTCTGGAAACGGAGGTCACGGTTAGTCACGATACCCACGAGCTTGTTGTCCTTATCGACAACAGGAATACCGCCGATATGATACTCTGCCATCATGTCGAGAGCATCCTTCACGGTCTTGCCACGCATGATTGTTACTGGGTCGTAAATCATACCGTTTTCAGCACGCTTTACGATAGCAACCTGACGTGCCTGTTCCTCGATTGACATATTCTTATGGATAACACCAATACCACCTTCGCGGGCAATGGCAATAGCCATAGGAGCCTCAGTGACTGTGTCCATTGCGGCAGTCACGAAAGGAACTTTCAAATCAATGTTACGTGAAAACTTTGTACCAAGTGAAACCTCGCGTGGAAGAACCTCTGAATAAGCAGGGATGAGCAAAACGTCATCGTAAGTCAAGCCTTCCATCACGACTTTGTCTGCAAGAAAATTCGCCATATACTGTAAATTTTTATTGCGTGCAAAGATACATATTTTTCGCCAAATACGAAAATATGATATCTGAAAAATAAAAGCAGTTCCCAAAAATTAACAAATACACGGTTTGTTAATCTTCAGAAACTGCTTTCCAATCATGTTAATTTGCCATCTCCGACATAAACTTCACACGGATGAGTCGGATTTCCTCCTCAGAGAAATCTCCGTCAAGTTCCTTCATTGCCTCGTCTATGTCGCCTGTCTCGCTTCGGCGCAGGAAGTCGTAGATGTCTTCAACTGAATCCTCGTCCATGACCTCCTCCACGAAATAGTCGATATTTATCTTCGTACCGCTGTAAACGATTGCCTCAAGTTCGTCAAGAAGCTCGTCAAACTCCATGCCGTTTGCCTTTGCCACTTCCTCAAGGTCAATCTTACGGTCGATACTCT
>JAGCWG010000565.1 GCA_017961965.1 Bacteroidaceae bacterium
GTCATAGATAACCTTTGATGGACGCATAGATGCACCAGTCTCAGCATAGTAGATACCTACACGTTCGCCACCACGAGCGATGTAGTCTGTCTTTACACCATACTTTCTGAGAGCATTAACAGCGCTCTGACCGATCTCGTGCTTAGGAAGCTTTGTTACGAAATAAGCCTCGTGTCCATAGTTAGCAGCACTAACAGCTACGTTAGCCTCGCCACCACCATAGATTACCTCAAACTTCTCAGCCTGAACAAATCTTCTGTTTGCCTCTGGTGACAATCTCAACATGATTTCACCCAATGTTACAACTTTTGCCATGTTTTTATAAATGTTTATTGTATGATAAAAATGATTTCAGAGGGCAAATATAACATTAACTGCTCACTGAAACAAGAGTTTTTGCCAAATTAAGTTAAAGACCTCGTTATATGAACAAAGGCCCGCCGTTAAGCGGACCTTTGTCGTATTTCAAGAATTCAATTCTCTGATTAGAAGTTGAAGAAACCCTTTGCGTTGTTGTAGCAAATATCCTCAATCATCTGCTGAACTCTCTCCTTCTCATATCCTGTGTAAGGGATGAGACCGTTCTCAACGTCGTTTCCTACGAGGTTACACAACGTACGACGGAAATACTCGTGACGTGGGTAAGAAAGGAACGAACGAGAGTCAGTCAACATACCTACGAAGCGGCTGAGAAGACCGAGCAGAGAAAGTGCGTTCATCTGCTTCTCCATACCGTCCTTCTGATCGAGGAACCACCATCCTGAACCGAACTGGATCTTACCTGGGCAAGAACCGTCCTGGAAGTTACCAAGCATAGTAGCGAGAACCTCGTTAGCGCATGGGTTCAAGTTGTAAAGGATTGTCTTTGTCAACTTGTCCTCAACGTTCAACTCATCGAGGAAGTGTGAGCAAGCCTTAGCTGTAGTGAACTCACCGATTGAGTCAAAACCAGTGTCAGCGCCAAGTTTGTTGAACATCTTAGTATTGTTGTTACGGATTGCGCCGTAGTGGTACTGCTGAGTCCATCCTGCGTTGTAGTCCATGATAGCCATCTCCTTGAGGAACGCGTGCTTGAACTTGCGCTGCTCAAGAACAGAAGGAGTCTGGCCTGAGAGAGCCTTGCCAAGGATAGCGTCGATCTCTGCGTTTGTATATGGTTCATCGTAGAACTCCTCGATTCCGTGGTCAGACAACTTACATCCCTTAGATGCGAAGAAGTCGTGACGCTTCTGCAATGCAGCGATGAGGTCAGCGAATGTAGCGATGTTGGTGTCAGAAACCTTAGAAAGCTTCTCGATGTATGCCTTCCAAGTTGCAGCCTCGATGTTCATTGCTGCGTCTGGACGCCATGCTGGGATCATGCGAGTCTTCGCATTCTTGTCAGCAGCTACGATGTCGTGCCACTCGAGTGTGTCAACAGGGTCGTCAGTTGTACAAACAACCTCTACGTTGTAGAAGTTCATGAGACCTTGTGGAGTGAACTTAGGATCGTTAGCGATAAGGTCGTTACACTTGTCGTAGATAGCCTTAGCGTTAGTTGGGTTAAGAGTCTCGTTGATGCCGAAAGCAGTCTTCAACTCAAGGTGAGTCCAGTGGTAAAGAGGGTTGCGGAATGTGTAAGGCACAGTCTCAGCCCACTTCTCGAACTTCTCCCAGTCTGTAGTGTCCTTGCCAGTACAGAACTTCTCGTCAACACCGTTTGAACGCATCGCACGCCACTTGTAGTGGTCGCCCATGAGCCAAATCTGAGCGATAGACTCGAAACGCTTGTTCTCAGCAACCATCTGTGGAATAAGGTGGCAGTGATAGTCAATGATAGGCATCTTCTTTGCGTGCTCATGATAAAGTTCCTGCGCAGTCTCTGTCTGCAGCAAGAAATTTTCATCCATAAATTTTTTCATAGCTGATTAAAGGTTTTATGAATTTAGATTATTAAATGTAAGAATTCTTCAAATCAAAAAAGCGCGTCGAAAACGTGCGGAAAACCTATGACCGCACCGCAATGTCCGCAACTTTGATATAACGCTTACAAAATTACGATTTATTTTTGTTTTTCAAAAGAATTCGGTAATTTTGTCTGCGTTAATCGAAAACGGCAATTTAGTTGCATACAACGACTTTCGGAAATAATTTTTAATAATCTAATATCATGAAAGAACTAAACAAAAGGACTGCCCCTAAGGCAGTAGCTCCAGAGAAGATCATTCAATTCGGAGAGGGTAATTTCCTCCGTGCTTTCGTTGACTGGATTATCTGGAACACCAACAAAAAGACTGACTTCAACGCTTCTGTTGTTGTCGTGCAACCTATAGAGAGAGGTATGGTAGATTGGTTAAACGGACAGGACTGCCTTTACCATGTAAACCTTCAGGGACGCCAGAACGGCAAGCCTGTTGACCAGTTGGACCGTGTTGACGTTATCAGCCGCGCATTGAACCCATACTCACAGAACCAGGCGTTCATGGCTCTCGCTGACCAGCCAGAGATTCGTTTCGTGATTTCTAACACAACTGAGGCAGGTATCGCATTCGACCCTGCATGTAAGTTCACTGACGCTCCTGCTTCTTCTTACCCAGGTAAGTTGACTCAGTTGCTCTATCGTCGTTTCAAGACTTTCAACGGCAACCCTAAGAAGGGTCTCATCATCATGCCTTGTGAGTTGATTTTCGAGAACGGCCACCACTTGAAGGAGTGCATCGAGAAGTACATCGAGCTTTGGAAGAACGACTTCGGCAAGGACTATGAGAAGTTCAAGACTTGGTTCGAGAAATACAACTATGTATGTGCTACTCTCGTTGACCGTATCGTTCCTGGATTCCCACGCAAGGACATCGCTAAGTTGCAGAAGCGTGCTGGTTACGCAGACAACTTGATGGTTCAGGCAGAGATCTTCCACCTCTGGGTTATCGAGAAGCCATCTAACATGTCTATCGCAGCTCTCCGCAAGGAGTTCCCTGCAGAGAAGGCTGGCTTGCACGTATTGATCGCAGAGAGCGAGGCTCCATATCATGAAAGAAAGGTGACTCTGTTGAACGGACCTCACACAGTTCTTTCTCCAGTAGCATACTTGAGCGGTGTGAACATCGTTCGTGACGCATGCCACCACCCTGCTATCAGCAAGTACATCCACAAGGTACAGTTCGAGGAGCTCATGGAGACTCTGAACTTGCCAATGGACGAGTTGAAGAAGTTCGCAAGCGACGTTTTGGAGCGTTTCGACAACCCATACGTTGACCACCAGGTGACTTCAATCATGCTTAACTCATTCCCTAAATACCAGACACGTGACCTCCCAGGAGTAAAGGTTTACTTGGAGCGTAAGGGCGAGCTGCCTAAGGGTCTTGTATTCGGACTTGCAGCAATCATCACTTACTACAAGGGCGGCAAGCGTGCAGACGGTGCTCCTATCGAGCCAAACGACGCACAGGAGATCATGGATCTGCTGAAGAACCTTTGGGCTACAGGCGACACTCGCAAGGTAGCAGAAGGCGTTCTTGGCGCAAAGGACCTCATCTGGAAGGAGCAGGGTAACCTTAACGACATCCCTGGCATGACAGACATGGTAACCGACTTCTTGAACCTGATTCAGGAGAAGGGCATGCTTGAGGCTGTTAAGACTATCCTTTAATAAAGAAGGACCCCAAGCACAAGCTTGGACAATAATAAAAAGAGCATTCTTTGAAAAGAGAATGCTCTTTTTTTGATTATTTCTTCTTATCTTTGAAGAAATTGTAACCGAAACAAAAAATCAACTATGACAACAAAGTTTCTAAAAATCAATCCAGACGATAATGTAGCAGTAGCTATCAGCAACCTCTCGAAAGGCGAGCAGCTGAACGTGGAAGGAACCGAGGTAACATTATTAGAAGATGTACCTGCAGGCCACAAATTCACCCTCAAAGACATACAGGAAGGCGAAAACGTAATAAAGTACGGTTTCCCTATCGGACATGCGAAGGAAGAGCTCAAGAAAGGAAGATGGGCTTATGACAAGAACATAAAGACCAACCTCGCAGGAACACTTGAGTATGAATACAAGCCTATCTCTGTGACCCTCACAGACAAGGACGAGAAGTTGACATTCAACGGATACAGAAGAAAGAACGGCGAAGTCGGAATCAGAAACGAGATATGGATCGTCCCTACAGTGGGATGTGTGAACGGAATCGCAGACAACATCATAAGCGAGTTCAAGAAGACCTTGGGCGGCGCACCTCTGAAGGTTGACGCAATCGAGGCTTACAAGCACAACTACGGATGCTCACAGCTGGGCGACGACCACGAGGCAACAAAGAAGATACTGAGAGACATCACTCTGCATCCAAACGCAGGCGGTGTGCTGGTGCTCGGTCTCGGATGCGAGAACAACCAGCCTGACGTATTCGAGGAGTTCCTCGGCGACTATGACATGAGCAGAATCAAGTTCCTCGTAACACAGAAGGTGAACGACGAGGTGGCTGAAGGAGTGAAGATACTCACAGAGCTCTACAACCAGGCAGCACAAGACCAGAGAACAGAGATTCCTCTGAGCGAGCTGAAAGTCGGCTTGAAGTGCGGTGGTTCTGACGGTTTCTCTGGCATCACAGCCAACCCACTGCTGGGAGTATTCTCAGACTGGTTGGTATCTCAGGGCGGAACAACAGTGCTGACCGAGGTTCCAGAAATGTTCGGAGCAGAGACAATCCTCATGAGCAGATGCGAGAACAAGGAGCTTTTCGACAAGACAGTGCACCTGATCAACGACTTCAAGGAGTATTTCCTTTCACACGGCGAGCCTGTGGGCGAGAACCCATCTCCAGGAAACAAGGCCGGAGGTATCTCAACTCTCGAGGACAAGGCTCTCGGATGTACTCAGAAGTGCGGTAAGTCATACGTTAAGGACGTGCTGATGTACGGCGACAGAATCAAGACAAAGGGTCTGAACTTGCTGAGCGCACCAGGAAACGACCTCGTGGCAGCTACAGCCCTCGGCGCAGCAGGATGTCAGATGGTGCTGTTCACAACAGGCCGCGGAACCCCATTCGGCAGCTTCGTGCCTACAATGAAGGTTTCCACAAACACCCCACTCTACGAAAACAAGAAGAACTGGATTGACTTCAACGCAGGACAGCTCGTTCAGGGCAAGTCTATGGAAGAAGTTAAGCAGGAGTTCATCAAGTACATTATAAGCGTAGCTAACGGAGAATTCGTGAACCACGAGAAGCACGAGTCAAAGGCAATGGCAATTTTCAAAAGAGGTGTAACTCTTTAATAATAATTCCAAAAAAACGGGCAAGGTTGCGAAAAAACATCGCAACCTTGTTTGTTTTATATATACCTTTGTTGTCTCGAAAAACAAAGATGCTGACGTTA
>JAGCWG010000566.1 GCA_017961965.1 Bacteroidaceae bacterium
GGGCTAAAACTCACATTACTATGAAAAGATTTATTATCGCAGCCGCTATCATTATGGCTGGCATTATGACTGCTGATGCTCAGAAGAAAGTATCAATCCTTGGTGATTCATACTCTACATTTGGTGGAGCTGTAAGTCCCCACTGGAACTATTGTTGGTACAATGGTAACGACAAGAAGAATGAGCAGAAGAATGACGTTGAGAGCGTTGACCAGACATGGTGGAGCCTTGTGATTAAAGAAATGGGATATAAACTTGAGAAGAACAATTCATTCTCTGGTTCAACGGTATGTTACACAGGATATGGAAGGGAGGATTACTCTGACCGTGCCTTCATCACTCGTATGTGTAACCTTGGCAATCCAGATATCATACTCATCCTTGCAGGTACTAATGACTCATGGGCTAAGTCTCCTATCGGATACTACGAATACAATAACTGGACACGTTCACAGCTGTATTCATTCCGTCCTGCCTTCTGCTATATGATTAGCTACATCAAGCAGAACTATCCTAAGGCTCGCATAATAAACATCTGTAACAGTGAATTGTCAAAGGAAGTGACAGAGACAGAAGCAAAGGTGTGTGAGCACTACGGAGTTACAAACATACAGCTTCACGATATAGAAAAACAGTCGGGTCACCCTTCTGTCAAAGGCATGAGAGCTATTGCTACTCAGGTAGAGGAAGTGCTGAAATAGTGATTTTCACACTATTTAATAATGTGAACAGACAAAAATATTCTGTTTGTTTCTTTTTTCTTCATTAAAAATCGTTACCTTTGCCGCCAAAAATAGAACGACAACTATAGTATGCAAAAGAATTTGGTGATTGTTGAGTCTCCAGCTAAGGCAAAAACACTGGAGAAATTTCTTGGAAGTGACTATAAGGTTATGTCCAGTTACGGTCACATCCGCGACTTGAAAAAGAAAGAGATGAGCGTCGATCTTGACGACTTCTCACCTAAATATGAAATTCCTGCAGATAAGACTGAGGTTGTAAAGAACCTTAAGGCGCAGGCAGCACAAGCAGAAACAGTTTGGTTGGCATCCGATGAGGACCGCGAGGGAGAAGCTATATCCTGGCATCTCAGTCAGGTCTTGGGACTTGACCCTAAGGAAGCTAAGCGCATTGTTTTCCATGAAATCACAAAGACAGCAATTCTTGAGGCTATACAGCATCCACGTACTATAGATATCAATCTTGTGAATGCTCAGCAGGCTCGTCGTGTGCTTGACCGTATCGTCGGTTTTAAGCTTTCGCCTGTACTTTGGAAAAAGTTGAAGCCAAGTCTTAGTGCTGGTCGTGTACAGAGCGTGGCAGTACGTCTTATAGTTGAGCGTGAAAAGGAGATTGAGAATTTCAAAAGCGAAAACTCATTCAAGATTACAGCCATATTCCAGGTAGCAGATGCAGATGGCAAGACTGTTGACCTCAAGGCTGACCTTGACTCACGTTTCAAGACTAAGGAGGAGGCTGAGGCTTTCCTTGAGTCATGCAAGGGTAAGGAGTTTTCAATCACAGATATCCAGACTAAGCCGGTGAAGCGTTCACCAGCACCACCATTCACTACTTCTACTCTCCAGCAGGAGGCAGCCCGCAAGCTCGGTTTTGCGGTGTCACAGACAATGATGGTGGCTCAGCATCTTTACGAATCTGGACTTATCACATATATGCGTACCGACTCCGTGAACCTCTCATCACTTTGTATCAACACTACAAAGGAGGAAATCCTGAAGATTCACGGAGAGAAGTATTCAAAGCCACGCCAGTATCATACAAGTGCTAAGGGCGCACAGGAGGCTCACGAGGCTATCCGTCCTACTTATATCAGTACACACGAGATTGATGGTAAGTCACAGGAAAAGCGTCTCTATGACCTTATCTGGAAGCGTACCATTGCTTGTCAGATGCCAGATGCTGAGGCAGAGAAGACAATCATCACAATCGGTGCAGAGGGCATAGGCGACCTCAAATTCGTTGCATCAGGTGAGGTTATTACTTTCGACGGATTCTTGCGAGTATATCGTGAGTCAGTAGATGATGAGAATGTACAGGAAGATGCTGACGGAATACTTCCACCAGTAAAGGTTGGTGAGGTTCTCGGACTTAAAGAAGTAGTGGCAACTGAGAAGTTTACTCAGCACCCACTTCGCTATACGGAGGCAAGCCTTGTAAAGAAGCTTGAGGAACTCGGTATTGGTCGTCCATCTACATATGCGCCTACTATCTCTACCATCCAGCAGCGTGAATATGTTGAAAAGGGAGATAAGAAGGGTACTGAATGTGAATATACAATCCTTAAACTTAAGGGTTCAAAGATAACATCAACTACTAAGAAGGAGGTGATGGGCAATGAGAAAGCTAAGCTTTTGCCTACTGATATTGGTGTAGTTGTAAACGATTTCCTCGTTAAGTTCTTCCCATCTATCATTGATTACAACTTTACTGCAAAGGTAGAGAAAGAGTTCGATGAGATTGCAGAGGGCAAGTTTGAGTGGAAGAACATGATGAGTTCTTTCTATGGTGACTTCGAGAAGCTTGTGGATGCAACCATGAGTGACAAGTCAGAGCATAAGGTAGGTGAGCGCATTCTTGGTAATGACCCTAAGACTGGTAAGCCTGTAAGTGTGAAGATTGGTCGTTTCGGTCCTGTAGTGCAGATTGGCTCTGCAACAGATGAGGAGAAGCCTAAGTTTGCACAACTCAAGAAGGAACAGAGTATTCAGACACTTACACTTGAGGAAGCACTCGAACTCTTCAAGCTCCCTCGTACTTTAGGTGAGTTTGAAGGTGAGAACGTGGTTATCGGTGCAGGTCGTTTCGGTCCTTATATCCAGCATGCCAAGAAGTATGTGAGCATACCTAAGGATATGGATCCATTGTCAATAGAACTTGCTGATGCCATACAGCTCATTGAGGCTAAGCGTAAGGAGGAACAGAATAGCCACCTTGTCAAGTTTGAGGAAGATCCTGAACTCGAAGTTCTCGCTGGACGTTATGGCCCATACATCAAGTACAAGGGTGCTAACTACAAGTTGCCAAAGACTGTTACAGATCCAAAGACACTCACATACGAGCAGTGTATGGAGATTGTGAACAGTCAGGGTGAGGCAGCACCAAAGAAGACATATAAGAGAACTAAGAAGGCATAGTTTATCTAACATTTTGATTGTAATTTGAAAAGGATTTTTCTCATAGGATATATGGGTGCGGGCAAAACGACCATAGGCAAGGCGTTGGCGCACGAGATGGGAGTTGATTTCTTTGACCTTGACTGGTACATAGAAGACAGGTTCCACAAGAAGATACCTGTTATATTCGCAGAACAGGGAGAATCGGCTTTCCGCGATATTGAACGTAAAATGTTGAATGAGGTAGGGGAGTTTGAGAATGTAGTCATCTCATGTGGTGGCGGAACTCCTTGTTTCTTTGACAACATCGACTTCATGAATAGCCACGGTGAGGTAGTATATCTCAGGGCTAAACCATCTGTGCTGAAGGAACATCTCCTTATGGGTAAGAGTCAGCGTCCGCTTATACAGGGAAAGTCTCCAGATGAACTTATCAAGTACATAGAAGAGAGTCTTGAACATCGCAAGCCGTTCTATGAGAAGGCAAAACATTGCCTTGACATTGAGGTTATTCATACTAAAGAAGAAATATCAGATTATGTCCACAAGATAATGGACATGGTTAAGGGGTAAGTTATTTAGTTTTTGAGTTTTTAGGTTATTAAGTTTTTGAGTTTTCGAGAGAAAGAAAAAACGTGAGAACATAAGAACTTACAAACTCAATAACTCACAAACTTAAAAACTTACAAACCTAAAAACTCACGAACTCACAATATTAAAAACTCAAAATAAATGAGGAAATGGCGTATTGAGGACTCCAACGAACTTTATGGAATAAATGGTTGGGGTGTTAACTATTTTCGTATAAATGATAAGGGTAATGTAGCTGTCACTCCTCGTAAGGACGGGGTAGAGGTTGACCTCAAGGAAGTGATGGACGACCTTGCCCTGAGGGATGTATCTGCACCAGTACTTGTACGTTTCCCTGACATCATAGACAACCGTATCGAAAAGACGGCTATCTGTTTTGAGAAGGCAAGTAAGGAGTATGGTTATACTGCAGAGAACTTTATCATCTATCCTATCAAGGTAAACCAGATAAATCCTGTAGTAGAGGAGGTTATCAAGCACGGAAAGATGTTTAACCTCGGTCTTGAGGCAGGTTCTAAGCCTGAGCTCCATGCTGTCCTTGCTGTCAATATGAACAGCGACTCTCTCATCATCTGTAATGGTTATAAGGATGAGAGTTATATCGAACTTGCACTTCTTGCCCAGAAGATGGGTAAGAGAATCTATATTGTCGTAGAGAAATTCAACGAACTTGAGATTATCACTCGTGTAGCCAAGCGTCTTAACGTGCGCCCAAATATGGGTATTCGTATCAAGTTGGCTGCAAGTGGTAGCGGAAAGTGGGAAGAGAGTGGTGGCGATGCCAGCAAGTTTGGTCTCACATCAGGTGAGCTTCTTACTGCTCTCAGCTATATTGAGGACAATGGCATGAAGGATTGCCTCAAGCTTATCCACTTCCATATCGGTTCGCAGATTACCAAGATCCGTCGTATTCAGAATGCTCTACGTGAGGCAAGTATGTTCTACATCCAGTTGCACAAGCTCGGTTATAACGTAGAGTTTGTTGACTGTGGCGGAGGACTTGGTGTTGACTATGACGGTAGTCGTTCAAGCAACTCAGAAAGTTCAGTAAACTACTCTATTCAGGAGTACGTTAATAACTGTGTATATACATTCGTTGAGGCAGCAAACAACAACAATGTACCTCAGCCAAACATCATCACAGAGGGTGGACGTTCACTCGCTGCTCACCATTCAGTACTCATCATGGAGGTGTTGGAGACAGCTGTTGTTCCTGCTATGCCAGAAGAGTTTGAGGTAAGCGAGAATGACCACGAACTTGCTAAGGACTTATACGATATATGGTGCAATCTCAATGTACGTAATATGCTTGAGAACTGGCACGATGCACAGCAGATTCGTGAGGAGGCTCTTGACCTCTTTGCTCACGGTATGCTTGACCTTCGTACACGTGCTGAGATAGAACGTATGTACTGGGCTGTTGCACGCGAAATCAATAGTCTTGCACACACGTTGAAGCATATACCAGAGGAGTTCCACTCACTCGACAAGCTTCTTGCCGATAAGTATTTCTGTAACTTCTCACTCTTCCACTCTCTCCCTGACTCATGGGCTATTGACCAGATATTCCCAATCATGCCTATCCAGCGTCTTGATGAGCGTCCTGACCGTAATGCCACGCTTCAGGATATCACTTGTGACTCTGACGGTAAGATTGCCAACTTCTCTATCGAGAGTGGTGTGAGTCATTTCATTCCTGTTCATTCATTGGACAAGAAGAAGGGCAGCTACTACATCGGTGTGTTCCTCGTAGGTGCTTATCAGGAGATTCTCGGCGATATGCACAACCTCTTCGGTGATACTAATGCTGTTCACATCACTACGGATAAGGACGGTTATCATATCAACAACATCATAGATGGTGAGACTGTGGCAGATGTACTCTCATTTGTACAGTACGAGCCAAAGAAGATGGTGCGTAGTCTTGAGATATGGACTAAGCAGGCTATCAAGGAGGGTAAGATTACCCTTGACGAGGGTAAGGAGTTCCTTGACACATACCGTAGTGGTCTCTATGGCTATACATATCTTGAATAATAACGTAACAGACAATTATACAACAGAAGACGGGTTGGTTCTGCTAATCCGTTTTTTCATTTGATAGACTTATGGCTAATCTAAAGTCACTTGTGAAGGATACTGCCATCTACGGTATGTCTTCCATCGTGGGTAGATTTCTTAACTACCTGCTTGTTCCACTCTACACCAATGTTTTCCCTGCTGAGAACGGAGGATATGGCGTGATTACGAACATATATTCATACACTGCGTTAATACTTCCACTGCTTACCTTTGGAATGGAGACGACATTTTTCCGCTATGCCAACGATGATAAGGAAAAGCCAGATACTGTGTTCTCCACTACCTTAGCAATGGTAAGTACGTTGTCAATACTATTCCTTGCACTCGTCTTCATATTCATAGACCCAATAGGGGTTTACACAAATTATCCTAACCACCATGAGTACCTACTAATAATGGGTACGTGTGTTGCCATTGACTCCATTCAGGCAATACCATTCTGCTATCTCCGCTTCAAGAAGCGTCCTATCAAGTTCGCCTTAATAAAGCTCCTGTTCATAGCAATGAACGTGTCACTTAATGTGATTTACTACATAGTGCTCAAGAAGACAGAAGTGTATTACGTTTTTGCCATCAACTTGGCATGTACTTCACTTCTCACCTTCTTCTTCATACCAGAGCTATTCTCCATTAAATGGAAGGTAGATTTAAGACTTCTTTTCCGTATGTTCAGCTATTCATGGCCGATATTCATACTTAGTGTCACAGCTGTGCTAAATCAGGCTTTAGACAAGATTATCTTCCCATGGGCATACACTCTTAATGGAGAAAATGACATCGAATCTGCAAACAGCCAACTCGGAATATACGGAGCATGCGTTAAGATTGCCATGATTATGGCAATGATTACCCAGGCATTCCGATTTGCATACGAACCAATCGTATTTGCAAAGAGCAGGGATGCTGACAGCAAGGAATACTACGGAGTGGCAATGAAATATTTCATTATATTCACTCTCTTCGCCTTCCTCTGTGTAATTGGATATTTGGACATACTGAAGTTTGTCATCGGTGAGGATTACCATGAAGGTCTCAAGGTTGTTCCTATCGTCATGGCTGCCGAGATAATGATGGGTATATACTTCAATCTGTCATTCTGGTACAAGCTCATAGATAAGACGTATTGGGGCACTATCTTCTCTCTGATGGGATGTTTGGTGCTTGCCGCTGTCAATATCATCTTCATTCCTAAATACGGCTATATGGCATGTGCATGGGGTGGATTCTCGGCATACGCTACTGCTATGACTCTTTGTTATATCGTAGGTAGGTTCAAGAATCCTATTGAGTATGACCTCAAGAGCATCGGTACTTATGTACTCATCACAGCCTTGTTCTTTGTGGCAATGCAGCTTTCAGCGTATTATGTTGTCTCTGTACCTCTACGACTTGTTATCAACACTGTCCTCATCCTCTTGTTTGTGGCTCATGTAATATATCATGACCTACCACTTGCAAGTCTTCCGGTGATAGGGAAGTACTTCAGGAAAAAATAGAAGACCCACCCCAGCCCTCCCTATAGGGAGGGGGCTTGGTTACTATGTTCGCTGAAAGAATCTAAAAGTTCGAATGTAGCCACAGCTCAATAGAACATAAAAACTAAAGAACTTACAAACCTACAAACTTACAAACTCAAAAACTAAAGAACTTACAAACTCAGACTAATATGAAAAAATTATTCACAAGCATGTTTCTTGCAGCAAGTACCATTTTCCTTGCAGGCTCTGCCAAGGCAGACGAGGGAATGTGGGTAGTAGGAAACATATCTGCAAGTACAGACTCTGTACTTCACAGCCTAGGACTTGAACTTACTGCCGAGCAGCTTTATTCTGCTGATGCCCCTTCACTCAGCAATGTTGTCGTTCAGTTTGGCGGCTTCTGTTCCGGTGCTGTCGTTTCACCAAATGGACTTGTATTTACTAACCACCATTGTGGATTTGGTTCTATACAGAGCAACTCTTCCGTTAAGCATGACTATCTCAAGAATGGTTTCATTGCTAAGAGCTATAAGGAAGAACTTCCTAATGAGGGTCTCTACGTACTTTTCCATATCAAGACAGTTGATGTAACTGACAAGATTCTCGGACAGATTCCTGCTGACGTTACAGGCGAAGCACGTGCACACATGATAGATTCTCTTGCTCTCGATATTGAGAATATCGTTAATTGCCAGAATGAGGGTCTTCAGGGCGAAGTAAGCCCATTCTACAAGGGTTCTAAGTATTTCCTCAGCGTATATCAGCGTTATGATGATGTACGCCTCGTATGCGCACCTCCACAGTGTCTCGGTAAGTACGGTGGTGATACTGACAACTGGATGTGGCCACGTCAGACTTGTGACTTCTCAGTGTTCCGTATCTATGCTGGCAAGGATAACCGTCCTGCAGCATATTCTAAGGACAATGTACCTTTCAAGCCTCTTACTTATGCCAAGGTATCTACTCAGGGATTCAAGGAAGGTGACTACGTCATGACAATGGGTTATCCTGGCTCTACAGACCGTTACCTCAGTAGCTATGGTATCTGGAACACTATGCGTTGCACAAATGATGTGCGCTATCAGGTGCGTGGTGTTAAACTTGACATCATCAATGCTGCAATGCGTTCAAGCGATGCCCTCCGTATCATGTATGCATCAAAGCAAGCAAGCAGTTCAAACTACTGGAAATTCTCACTTGGTCAGAACACTGCACTCGACAATCTCAAGGTGCTTGACGAGAAGCGTGCTCTTGAGGCTCAGATACAGAAGTGGGTTATGGAAGATACCGTTGCACGTCGTCAGTACGTTGGTATCCTCGATTCTCTCAAGGTTATCTATGAGCGCAATTACAATGTTACATATACTCGCAACCTCTTTGTTGAGTCATTCATAAGCGGTTCAGATATTCTTAACTTCGTCCTCTACCGCAATATGTACGGTACTTACGCAGGTGACAAGCCTTTTGGTGAGCGTGCTGCACAGGCTTACAAGGACCTTGATGTCACTACTGATAAGAAGGTGTTTGCTGCACTTTTGAAGAACTACCTCGACAAGGTACCAGAGGAGCGTTTCAAGCCAAAGGATATCGTCCATGAGATTGACTCTGCCTTCGGTGGTAATGTTGATGCATACGTTGATGCACTCTACGACAAGTCTGTATTCTCAAAGCCAGAATCACTTACGGGCTATACTCAGTTCTCTGAGGTGGCAAAGGACCCAATGGTTGACTTCGCCATGTCACTTGCCCAGCTTCTTGGTGACCTCTACTTGGGAAGCAGTACTTACGAGTATGAGCGTCTTCTCGGTGATGCACTCCGTGAGATGAATCATTCAAAGGATTATTATCCAGATGCAAACTTCACTCTTCGTATGAGCTATGGTGTGTTTGAGCCTATCAATTTTGCA
>JAGCWG010000567.1 GCA_017961965.1 Bacteroidaceae bacterium
CCCCTATGGTCAGTGAGAACGCCTCGCTTAGCTTCTAAATCTTAATTCTTAACTCTTGATTCTTAATTCCCATTAGAACCACTTCCGCCTACGCATGAAAGCAATAGCGTTCATCACAGTACGTGCCGTCTTGAAAGCAGTCATGGCATACCCCACATACCTTATATAAGAGAATGCCGAATCGAGGAGAGAGTTCTCTGGCACGAAACTTTCCACGATGTCCGATTGCAGTTTCTCCACGCCCTTGCCCAGGCGACGGCTCACCTCAGCCTTCTCCGCACGCAGTTCATCCAACGTATTATACTTCTGTACCTGTTTCATGCCATCATTCGTTTTCATCCTTTCCACCGTCATCATCCTTATCCTCTTCTTCATCTTCCGCAGCATCAGACTCGGCACGGAGGATGGAAGCAGAGATTATCGCCACCACCCTATTCTCCACAAGGCGCACACGGAATACATAGAAGACGATGATGACAACCAGCAGCGTTCCACCTACTATATAATTAGCCAATGCCTCATCTCCCACAACGGCAGAGAGGCTCTTAACAAGTCCTGAACTCAGGAAGAACAAGGCACACGTGCCCAAGGCAAACATCACAAGGGCAACCACAACGAAAGTAGTTGCCACCGTAAGTTTATCCACAGCCTCCAACTTGAGGTAACGGCACAACAGTGTCAATAGTTCACGTTCCTCACGAGGAACCTTAATCTTTTTCATATTAGAAACACACATCCCCCACTACTTACTGACAAGAGTACACGGGGTGAAACTTTTATTATTCTTCCTCCTCTGAATCGTTTTCCTCATCGGAACCTGTCACGGCATCCTTAACCCTGCCGACAAGTTTCTCCAGTTCTTCCTTACCGATATTGATTCCACTCTTCTCAAGAGCCTCACGAATCTTCTTGCGTGTCTCATCACCCTTATCCGGAGCAAGAAGAAGACCTGCTGCCGCACCTACGATTGCACCGCCAAGAAAAGCAGCTGCCAATGCCAAACCATTACCTTTTCCCATAACATTAAACTTTTAACGGGTCGATTTCAACACCGACCACACGGTTGATAAATCATGTCATTTACGCTTCATAATGCCTAAATTGCACTAAAAAGCACCCAAAAATACTTATTTCAGCCGAAAAAACAGAGAAATTTCAGTATTTTAACACTTTTTCACACTTTTTGTATGTGCCGTAACGAAAAAACAACATACCTTTGCAGTACACCTTTTGAAAGTAAGATGTACGACAAAAAAAAATAAGACGTACAGCAAACGAGAAAAAGGTCTAAACAGAACTGACTAAAGTAGTACAAAAAGTTATTAAATCATAAAAATAGTTGTAACGATGAGTATCCCATACAGAGTAACGCCCATGAAGGACAACATCAGCAAGAGTCCTAAGAAAGGCTACTATGCGCAGGTTGTGACAAAGGGCACAATAGACACGCTAAGCCTCTGTCAGGAAATCTCTTCGGGTTGCACACTCACAGTGGCTGACCTCAGAGCAGCCATCGAGGCAATATCCTCCTCCGTAGCAACTAATCTGATGAATGGCTACAACGTCTATATCGATGGATTGGGGACATTCTCAGTGTCGGCAGAATCTAAACTGGTGGAAAGTGAAGACGAGTTAAGAGCACCATCGGTCAAGGTCAAGAACATCAACTTCCGTTCTGCAGTACGACTTAAGAACACGATAAAGAACTCCAGTTTCGTCAAGGTGGAAAAATAGCATCGGGTAATAAAAGTCAAAACGCAAAGAGGAGACAACAAAAAAAACAAGCTACACAACATCCAATCTTTATATAATTATGAAAAAGCTTATTCTGATGGGCATTGCGCTCATCGCAACAGTATCATTTATATCTTGTGGCACTTCCAAGGAAGCATCATGGAAGGCTGCCTACGAGAAGGCAATGAATCAGGAACTCTACACACAGGACGATTCTGAACCTGTAGAGGTAGCGCCTGTAACTCCAAGAGAAGAGACTCAGTCTTATACAAGCATACGACAGAGAAGGGCATCAACTACTACCACAACAACTACGACAGCAAAGTCTTCTTCAAACGAAATCCGCCAGGAACGTCTCGACGTAGTAGGCGGAGGAAACATCAAGGCTTACAACGTGGTAGCAGGCTCTTTCAAGAGCGTTGACAACGCCAACAAGCGTCGCAATGAATTGGTCGAGAAGGGTTACAGCGCACAACTCGCAAAAAACCCAGACACTGGTATGTACCGCGTGATTGCTTCTTCACATGACACAAAGGAAGCAGCAACAAGTTCACGTGACAAGCTCCGCAGCATCTACAAGGATGCATGGCTTCTCTACAGAACTTAATAAATTTGTCAAAACCCGTTTGGGCGGTACAAATCTAAAGCATCGATTCATAAATACCGTGCCGTCCTACGGTTTCCCATACTACTTATAAAACTTAATTTCTTTTTGGTAAAGGTGAGAATATACATGTAAGAATTTTAAGCGACAAGCTGCTGCGAAGCATCTTGTCGCTTCCTTTTTAATATTATTTAAGTATAATATAAAAGGTATCTCAACTTTTTTTCGTAATTTTGCCCCGTTTTTAGTTTACATTACGCGTAAAGTGCGCATACATTTTTCAAGAAAAGTTTACACAACGATATAAAATGAACGATTTTCCGTTTGACGAATTCATGGAAGAAGCCCCTTCAGAAGGGACGCTTTCTTTCATTGCGAACATAGAAAAGACAAATCTTACTGATCAAACTGTGGACATGAACGAACCATTGCCAGTATTGCCAGTAAGAAACGTCATGCTTTTTCCACTTTCCATCCTGCCTATCAGCG
>JAGCWG010000568.1 GCA_017961965.1 Bacteroidaceae bacterium
ATGGCTAAAAGATTACTTCCCTGCGGTCAGTGAGAATAGTTTGTAATTTAGCCTTCACCAGAAGGAGGGTTCTTAAAAAAACTGGAGTAGGTAGTAAATACGTCATGACTTCGCTATGAGTCCGTAGTGACTCCGAAGTGACTTTGCTATGGCTCCGCTATAATAGTTGAGAAAGCGGAGCAACAAAAAAGGCACGACGAAGGTACAACGAAGACACAACGTACAAACGACGGGCAATGAGGAGTAAATAATTAAGATTCACTTCATCTCATCACGATATTGGTTTGGTGTGAGACCCGTTACTTTCTTGAAGAAACGGATAAAGTATGAATGATCATTGAAGCCAAGAGAATAGGCAATCTCCTTGACCGTCATGTTGTCTGTAATAAGGAGCAATTGGGCTTTCTCCACCTTCTTCTGGTTGATGTACTGAAGCGGCGTCGTATTGAAATGCTTTTGAAACAATCGAGTGAGGTAAGCCTTTGACACACAAGCAACATCGGAGAGTGTATCAACATCCACATCGGAGTTGAGGTGAAGGTGGATATAGTCAAGCACATTAGTAAACCTCTCGTCTGTTGTCCACAAACGAGGAGTGGCATAGTGCACGAAACGAGAGAAGAGCAAGAGGATGCGCCCCCTAAGTTCCATTTTCTCGTACAGTTGCATCTCATTGTAACGCTTGACGTATGCATTGAACTTGGAAGCGAAATCGTACGAACTTGGGTCGGAGGCTGGCAACGTCGCAAACGGATAGAGACGACACATATCTGCAAAGACACGCTCATCACCTTCACACGCCTCCACCTCACTTGGAAAGTCGTAGTACTCAAAGATGTCGGCTTCCTTGCGGAATGCTTCATACACATGAAGGTAATAGTGGGAGAACTTGCCATCGCACCACGTCGTATGCTTCACATACGATGGTATGATGTATAGGTGGTTAGGGCGTAATTCCATTACCCCAGATGATGTAAACACCTTGGCATACCCCTCGGTTACGTAATATATTCGGGCAAATGGTGACTGTACATCTTCCCAGTTCCAGTCGCCATTATGCTTGGCAAAACCTACATTCAGCATCTGTAGGTTTATAGATTCAATTGGTAGTTGCATGAGGTTAGTTGCGGACCCTCTCCCCAACCCTCCCCCTTTCATAGGGAGGGAGAAGATACTCATTGGGTCACATGAAAAATAATTAAATTGAATTCAATAATATCAAGCATCAATTACGACCTTTACCCCCAAGGTAGTAGTCACCCTCCATATAGGGAGGGTTGGGGTGGGTCTCTTACTTCGCTTCCACAAACAAGGTCTTGATGCCCTTTATCTTCTGCCCCTTCATCTTTTCGAGAGCTGGGCGTAGCATGGTACGCTTGACAGCCACGAAGCATTGGTGTTCCTTCACGTCTATGCGTCCTACGTCATCACGTGTGAGACCTCCTATCTTGCACACGAAGCCGAGTACATCCATCTTGCTCAGTTTGTCCTTCTTGCCCTTACCTATGTAGATGGTAGCCCACGTCGAAGGCTGTATCTCTGGCAACTTCTTAGGGATAAAGAACTCTGGCGCATCATCAATATACTCAGGAAGCGACTCCTCATCATGAAGAATGATGTATGAGTTACCCTCAGCCTCCCAACGTGCCGTACGTCCATTTCGATGTATAAAAGCATCCTCATTGAGAGGAAGATGATAATGCACGATGTTGTCAATCTCAGGAATATCCAATCCACGGGCACTCAGGTCGGTACTCACGAGCACGTTGCTCGTACCATTGGAGAATTTATACAGCGACTTCTCACGATGCTCCTGATCCATGGCTCCATGGAACATCTCGCACCCCACCCCATTATCCTTGAGGAATTTATATGTACGTTCCACAGCCTCACGATAATTGAGGAACACTATGGACGATTGTTGTCCGAACACCTTCAACAGACACAGGAGTGTCTCCAACTCATCCTTGACAGGCGACTTGACAAGATGAAGTGAGATGCGTGAAGCCACCTCATCGTTCTCGCCTTGGTAGTTGAGGAAGATGAGAGAAGTGAATCCCACGAACTCAGGAATCTTGCTTGACTCCGTGGCACTCAACAAGTACCTGCGACTGAGCACAGGCATAAGTTCGATGGCATGCTGCATCTCATCGAGGAAACCGAACTCAAGACACTTGTCGAACTCGTCAATAACAAGTGTACGGATAGCATCAGACTCTATGTTACGCTTCTCAAGGTGGTCAACAAGACGACCAGGAGTGGCAATCACGATATGCGGTTTCACGCCCATGAGTGTGCGATGCTCCTCCATGGCAGGACGACCGCCATAGCAACTCACGCTACGGACGACAGACTTCATCTGCTTTACCACCCCATCAATCTGGAGGGCAAGCTCACGCGAAGGCACCATTACCACTGCCTGCACACGGTCATCCTCTGGATTGAGCGACTGGAGCACAGGGAGCAGATAGGCAAGCGTCTTACCCGTACCCGTAGGCGACAGAAGAACCATGTCCTTGCCCTCAGCGTAACGGTTAAGCGAATCCTTCTGCATCGCATTTAGCTCCTTGATACCAAGTTTCTGCAAGGCATTATCTATGTTAAATCTTTCCATATTTTCAATTGTTTATGCAAAAGTAATGAAAAGAAATAATAAATCATTAACTTTGCTCAAAATTTTACATCAATGGAAAACCGTAGGAATGAAATGGTAATGATGGCAACAAGTTTCGTCTTGTTGCAGATAATAGCAAAGGGCATCGTGCTCTTTGCCCTTTGGCTGTTCCGTTTCTTCGGTATGCCACAGCTATGGGAATGGTATCGGACTCTTGACCACCCTGGTCACATCCGTTTCATCATAGTCCTCATCATTTGGATGGTCGGATGTATCTATTGGATACTAAGAAGAAGGAAGCAATAAAGGCATGTTCTATTAATCAATAAATTCTTTTTGAACGATCTTTGCCAATTTGTGCATCTTTTGCACATCTTTTTGTTCAAAGGCTGACTTTGTCTTCAGATGTCACGACTTGGCAAACAGCAAGCAAGCTTGCGTTTACTCTCGCTGCTCTATCTGTTGGAACCATAGCTCGCTATGCTTCGGCGTCTTTTTGCAAAAATCTGTTGCAAAATCTGCTACAAACAGTCTAAAGTTAATTTATAGAACCTGCCTAAAATGTAATGTCCAACACTCAAACAACAAGTCTTCAAACGTAAAAACTGACAGAATGTATATTTAAATGGATTATTGTTTGCTAAGTTGAATTTTATTGTTACATTTGCAAGATGAATAGCCACTGTTCACAAGAACACTAACTAATCAATGCCAACAGAAAAAAATTAACAAAATGGGAAAAAGTTACAAGAATTCTCCTCATAAATGGACATATATATGGTTGGGTATAAAGCATCTTACCCATCCACAAAAGATTTATGACTTAGCTCACGGCATCCTTGAGATGCACAAGAAGGATCGTAAGATCATGCATGATCTGAAGGAGTATGACATTATCCACAAGAAACAAAGAAAGCCATTAGCATGAGGATGAAACTACTGGCAAGAACGCTGGTTCTTGCATTATCAATCATATCGTGTAACAGCAACAGTTCGTCTGAATCAACACAGGATGTTGACTCAGACGATATTTGTGAATACGAAAATATTGTTGACAGCATCGGTGAACACGCCGTGAGCCATGATTGTGCCATCGCCTACGCTACTCTGGACGAAATCCAGTGGAAGTGGGAAAACGTAAAGTCGCCAAGCATGCTTGCTCGTGCTCGTGCAAAGTGGCAGGATGACGAAGCCAAGATGCGTGAAGCATGCAAGGACATAGACGGTGAGGACCGACGTCTGCTCGACTCCGTATGTCAGGTGATTAAGGACACACGAGAGGAGAAGAAAAAGGGATTCTCCGTTCCCGCATCAAGCGTCATCTGTAACCTTGAGGATTGTATCAAGAACGTCGAGAACATGAAGGATAAGAATGATATGCGACGATTCAGGGATGTGCGTCTATCCATGCTCAACGAACTTGACATTATACACCTTTGCATAGAGCCACATTCGCCCCAAATCGGCAAAGTTAAGCATCTTGCACAGACTTTGAGGGGTAAATACGAAGAAAAATGCAAGGAATTTGGTATCCAATAATATTTTTTTGCTAATTTTGCGCTGCAAAAGCGTCATGTTACGTTTTTTGCGTCTTTCTTAATCACAAACATGCGGAAACAATTCCGAACATTTATAACTTGTAATACAAAATAACCTATATATGTTTTCAAAGCAGATATACATAGAAAGAAGACAGGAACTGAAGGCTAAGATAGGCTCAGGATTGTTGCTTTTCTTTGGCAACAACGACGCTCCTTGCAATTATCCTGCCAATACATATCGTCATCGTCAGGACAGCACATTCCTCTACTACTTCGGACAGAAGCGTGAAGGACTTGTTGGCGTAATAGACGTTGACAACGACCGTGAGTACCTCATCGGTGATGACATCGACATCGACGACATCATCTGGTACGGATTCGTTCCTTCTGTCAAGGACCTTGCCGGGCAGGTAGGCGTAAGCAACTCTGCACCTATGGCTCAGCTCGAGGTACTTATCAAGGCTGCTCAGCAGAAAGGACAGGAAGTGATGTTCCTCCCTCCTTACCGCCACGACCACATCATACAGATAGGTGAACTCCTCGGTGTCGCTCCTGCCAAGGTAAAGGAGATGGCAAGCGTCAAGTTCATCAAGGCAGTAGTCGATATGCGTGCCGTGAAGAAGGACATCGAGATAGAGGAAATAGAGCGTGCCATGGAGATTGGCTACGAGATGCACACCACTGCCATGAAGCTCTGTGCTCCTGGAGTTACGGAGAAGCACATCGCTGGTGTCATCGAGGGCATTGCAATGAGCAAGGGCGAGAAGTATTCTTTCCAGTCAATCGTAACCATGCACGGAGAGATTCAGCATGGCTATCCATCTACTGCTCCACTCGAAGCAGGCCGACTCTTGCTTTGTGATGCAGGTGCCGAAAGCATGGAGCACTATTGTTCCGACAATACACGTGTCACTCCTATCTCTGGCAAGTTCACACAGCGTCAGCGTGACATCTACTCTATCGTAGAGGCTTGTCACGACCTCGTCATTGAGAAGGCTAAGCCGGGACTCAAGTGGAAGGACATGCACCTCGACGTATGCCGTATGATGACCGACCGTCTCAAGGAGCTCGGACTCATGAAGGGTAACACCGAGGATGCAGTACAGGCAGGAGCTCACGCCATGTTCCTCCCACACGGACTTGGTCACATGATGGGTATGGACGTTCACGATATGGAAGGTCTCGGACAGAACTACGTAGGATTTGACGACGAGGTACAGCCATCCACACAGTTTGGTCTCAACTGCCTCCGTTGCGGTCGTCGTCTCCAGCCAGGCTTCGTGATGACTGACGAACCAGGAATATATTTCATTCCTCATCTCATCGACCTATGGAAGAGTCAGGGACTTCACAAGGACTTCATCAACTACGATGCAGTTGAGAGCGACAAGGACTTCGGTGGCATCCGTCTTGAAGACGACATCCTCATCACAGAGACTGGTTGCCGTGTACTGGGCAAGAACATCATCCCTTACCACATTGATGATGTAGAGGCATTTATTGCAAAGTAAAGACCCAACCCTACCAATTGGAAGGGGCAAGGTTTCTGCCCAATGCGTCACCATTGATGCAAATTAAATCCGAATTTAACTTAATCATTTTAACCACGAGACCCAACAAGTAACTTCTCCCTCCCCATGAAAGGGGGAGGGTTGGGGAGAGGGTCCGTAACTTTTAAACAAATATGAGAAGAACTTTATTATCAGTAGCAATCCTCGCACTCGGACTCTCTACTGCATCAGCACAGGACAAGAAGGACGAGAAGAAAGAGGAAGGATTCAAATTTACTACAATCAAGTCAAACCCCATTACTTCTGTTAAGAACCAGAACCGTTCAGGAACATGCTGGGCATACTCTTCACTCGGATTCTTCGAGTCTGAGCTCCTCCGTATGGGTAAGGGTGAGTACGACTTCGCCGAGATGTTCCTTGCACACAAGACATATCAGGATCGTGCCACAGCAGCAGTACGTATGCACGGCGACGTCAGCTTCAGCCAGGGCGGTAGCTTCTACGATGCCGTTTACTGCATGAAGAACTACGGAATGGTTCCACAGTCAGCTATGCCAGAGCCAGGAACACTCTACGGAGATTCACTTCCTAACTTTACTGAGCTCTTCAACATCGCTGAGGGTTATGTCAACGGTATCGCAAAGAGCGAGACACTCAAGAAGC
>JAGCWG010000569.1 GCA_017961965.1 Bacteroidaceae bacterium
CATAGACCACTACCCTCTCATCCGTCCTAACCTCTCACGCGACTTCGCCTTCCACTTCGCTGTGGGACTACCGTTCTAAGGAATTCAAAATGCAAAATTCAGAATTCACAATTCAGAATGTAAAGTTTATGAATGCCCGCAAAACCACAAATTTTAATTACTTCCCTACGGTCAGTGAGACCGCTTCGCTAAGTTCTCAACTCTCAATTCTTAACTCCTAATTCCTAATTCTTAATTCTTAATTTCCATTTTTCTGCTAATTTTGAATTATGAATTATAAATTATGAAATTAAAACGCTATCTTTGCACGGAAAATATAAATACAACAAAAAAGATATGTACAGATCACATACAGCAGGAGAGCTTCGCCTCTCTGATGCAGGCAAGACAGTGACTCTTGCAGGATGGGTACAGCGCACACGAAAGATGGGTGCTTTGACATTCGTTGACCTTCGTGACCGCTACGGCATTACCCAGCTCGTGTTCAACGAGGAAACAAATGCCGAACTCTGCGCTGAAGCTAACAAGCTCGGACGTGAGTACGTCATTCAGGTAACTGGTGAGGTTGCTGAGCGCTACTCAAAGAACCAGAACATCCCAACTGGTGAAATCGAAATAAACGTAAACGAACTCGTCGTTCTCAACAAGTCTGTCACTCCTCCATTCACTATCGAGGACGAGAGTGACGGTGGCGACGATATCCGTATGAAATACCGTTACCTCGACCTTCGTCGTAACGCAGTACGCAAGAACCTTGAGCTTCGTCACAAGTTCTGCATCGCAGTACGCAACTACCTCTCTAACCTCGGATTCCTTGAGGTTGAGACACCTATGCTCATCGGTTCTACACCAGAAGGTGCACGCGACTTCATCGTACCTTCACGCATGAACCCAGGACAGTTCTATGCTCTTCCACAGTCACCTCAGACACTCAAGCAGCTCCTCATGGTAGCAGGCTTCGACCGTTACTTCCAGATTGTTAAGTGTTTCCGTGACGAGGACCTCCGTGCTGACCGCCAGCCAGAGTTCACACAGATTGACTGTGAGATGTCATTCGTTACACAGGAGGACATCATCCAGACATTCGAGGGTATGGCAAAGCACCTCTTCAAGGAGCTTCGCGGTGTTGAACTCAACGAGCCATTCCTCCGTCTCCCATGGATTGAGTGTATGAAGCGTTTCGGTTCAGACAAGCCAGATATGCGTTTCGGCATGGAGTTTGTTGAGCTCAAGACTACAGGCAAGGATGGCGACGCTAATATCTTCCCAGCAGGATTCTCTGTATTCGACGAGGCTGCATACGTAGGTGGTATCTGCGCTACAGGCTGTGCATCATATACACGTAAGGATATCGACAAACTCACAGAGTGGGTTAAGCGTCCACAGATTGGCGCAAAGGGTCTCGTATATGCACGTGTTGCAGAGGATGGCTCAGTCAAATCTTCTGTTGACAAGTTCTATGGTCAGGACACACTCCAGGCTATCAAGGAGAAGATGAACGCACAGCCAGGCGACCTCATCCTTATCCTCTGTGGCGACGATGCAATGAAGACACGCAAGCAGCTTTGCGAACTTCGTCTTGAGATGGGTGAGCGTCTCGGTCTCCGTGACAAGAACAAGTTTGCCCTCCTTTGGGTTACAGAGTTCCCAATGTTCGAGTGGAGCGATGAGGAAAACCGTCTCATGGCTATGCACCACCCATTCACACATCCAATGGACGAGGATATTCCAATGCTCGACACAGACCCAGCAGCAGTACGTGCTGATGCATACGACATGGTATGTAATGGTATCGAAGTCGGTGGTGGTTCAATCCGTATCCACGACCCTAAGCTTCAGGCTAAGATGTTCGAGATTCTTGGTTTCACACCAGAGAAGGCAGAGGAGCAGTTCGGCTTCCTCATGAATGCATTCAAGTACGGTGCACCTCCTCACGGTGGTCTCGCTTACGGTCTCGACCGTTGGGTATCAATCTTCGCAGGTCTCGACTCAATCCGCGACTGTATCGCATTCCCTAAGAACAACAGTGGACGTGATGTCATGCTCGATGCTCCATCATTCGTTGACCAGAAGCAGCTCGACGAAGACTTCATCGCAATCAATCTTCCAAAAGAGGACTAACGCTTTAGCCATCCTCGGCTAAGAAACATATAAAATAAGGGCAGGAGGCAACATCGCTTCCTGCCTTTTCTTTTCCCATTCACCTCGGCAGAAACAGGACGGAAGACAATATTTATCACACACAAATTGCCTAATTTCTCTTTCATTATTCTAAAAACTTACTTTTTTTACTTTTTTCAACAAAAAAAGTTTGTGGAACGCTTGCCAGTTCGGCAAAAGTCCTTACCTTTGCACCGCAATTGAGAAAAACAACATAATGTAGCTCTCAACAAGCATGCGTCCTTAGCTCAGCTGGTAGAGCAATTGACTCTTAATCAATGGGTCCAGGGTTCGAGCCCCTGAGGGCGTACAAAGAGGAGGATAACATTTGTCTTCCTCTTTTTTTATACAAATAATCTAAACTAATGCTCACATTCTTCAGTTTCGGAAGTGGCAGTTGTGGCAACTGCTATTACATAAGTACTGGAACCGACGCCATCCTCGTAGATGCAGGCGTGGGCATTAGGCGTTTTAAAAAGAATGTGCGTGAGTACGGACTCAACACATCCATCATCCGCGGTGTACTCATCACTCACGACCATGCCGACCACATCAAGAACGCAGGTCTTCTGAGCAATGAATATCATATACCAGTGTATGCCACGGCACTTGTACACGAGGGAATCAACCGCAATTATCAGGTCAAGAACAAGGTGGATGCAGAACACGCCGTCAAGATTATTCCTGACGAGCAATTCGAGGTAGGCCCATTCAAGGTAACACCTTTCATCCTTCCTCACGACGCATCCGAGAACGTAGGCTACCACATCGAGGCGGAAGACACAACGTTCACCGTGATGACTGACGTAGGTGCAGTCACTGACAACGTGAACAAGTACATACGCCTCAGTCACAACCTCGTCATTGAGGCAAACTACGACAGCGAAATGCTGAAGCAGGGACGCTACCCTGAGATTCTCAAGCAACGTATCAGTTCTGGCAACGGACACCTTGCCAACTCCCAAACGGCAGAAGCACTCTCCGCCAACTTCCATGAGAATCTCAAACGTGTATGGCTCTGTCACCTCAGTGAGGAGAACAATCACCCAGAACTTGCACGCAAGACAATAGATACCCATCTTCGCTCCTTCGGTATCATTGCCGGAGCAGACTACCAGTTGGAAGTGCTGAGAAGAAAGATTCCGACAGGACCGTTCAATTTAATTAACAATTGACAATTGATAATTGATTTTTGATAATTTAGCGAAGCGGTCTCTCCGACCGTAGAGAAGAAATTAAGCCATTCGGATACGTTTAGCATCCGAATGGCTTAATTATTATTCGCCACTCACTATCAATTCCTCATTCCACATTCCTAATTCCTAATTGTAAAAAAGTTAAATTTCCTCAATTTTTACCCAAATAACATTCTATAAATCTTAATTATACTGAAAAGCTTGCATATTTGTCATATTTTTTATATATCTTTGCATAACTTTTCGTAAAATTTCGACAATGAAGGCAAAGAAAATATTATTCATCACACAGGAAATGGTTCCATTCGTGCCAGAGAGTCCAAAGGCCCTCATGGGACGATACCTTCCTCAGGCAATACAAGACAGAAAGCACGAAATCAGAACCTTCACTCCTAAGTGGGGTATCATCAATGAACGTCGCAACCAGTTGCACGAGGTTATCCGCCTCTCTGGTATGAACCTCATCATCGACGAGACTGACCATCCGCTCATCGTCAAGGTTGCCTCTCTTCAGGCTGCGCACATGCAGATTTACTTCATCGACAACGATGACTACTTCATGAAGCGCGACATGACTACCGATGCTGAAGGCAACGAGTACGATGACAACGGCGAAAGAGCCATCTTCTACGCTCGTGGCGTACTTGAGACTGTCAAGAAGCTCCGCTGGGTACCAGATGTAATCCACTGTCACGGATGGATTTCTGCCCTTGCGCCACTATACATCAAGAAGGCATACAAGGATGAGCCATCATTCTGTGACAGCAAGGTAGTGTTCTCCGTTTCTGCAGGCGACTTCAAGAACGACCTCGGTAAGCACAGCCTTGAGTGCATCCCATTCAAGGAAGCCGTGATGGAAGACCTCACAGACGTGTGCGGCGATAAGTTCGGCTATACAGAACTTGCCAAGCTTGCCACTAAGTTCTCCGACGGTATCATCCTCGAAGACCCTAATGTCGATCCATCTATCGTGGAATATGCCAAGGCAAACAACATCCCTGTACTCGACTACGTAGAAGGCGATGCATTCAAGGATGCCTACGACGCATTCTACGAGACTGTGATGGGAGGAGAAGAATAAATTAAAAATGCAAAATTCAAGATGCAAAATGCTGTTCCCTGTCAAGTGATGGGAATTGAATAATTTTGATTATTGAATTCTAAATTATTAATTTAAATGTATTGGAAACAATTAATTGCTTTAATCACAGCAAGCATAGCGTTCGTATCATGCGATGACAACACGTCAACGCTCGGTATGGACATGATACCAGCATCTGACCTCGTAACCAAGACATACAGGACTTACGAAGTCAAGACATCATCATTCGCAGTAGGCGACTCTGTGCTCTCACGCACAAGTACATCCTACTTCGGACAGTACACCGACCCTATAACCAGCTCAACCGTGAAGAGCGACTTCCTCTCACAGTTCAACAGCCCTATGCACAAGGTTGAAGGCACATTGGTGGGCGACACAGCATTCTCCACAAGCATCGTACTGACCATCGATAAGTTCGTAGGCGACTCACTCGCACCACTCAGCGTCGAGGTATATGAACTTGACTCACTTCTCGATGCCAACAAGGATTACTACACCAACATCGACCCTTCAAAGTTCATCAAGAAGGGAGCAAAGCCTGTTGGCGTGGCACGCTTCACTGCATCCGACCGTTCACTCGCTGACACCACACGCCAGCGTTACCATACAAACGGAATTAAACAGGTGACCATACCCCTCAACAACGAGATTGGCACAAGCATCATCAAGGCAGTAAGCCAAGACCCAACACTCACAGAGCCAGAGAACTGGCACAAGAGTGGCGTAAGAGGCAGCAAAGGCTTCTACTTCAAGTTGAGCAGTGGCGACGGAGCTATGTTCTACATCAGCAGTAGCTACATTTACATTCCATACATGGCAAAGCAGGAAGATGGAGATATAGACACTCTCTACAACATCCTTGAGGGAACAGAAGAAGTGGTACAGGCATCACGCTTCGAGTCACACAATATCGAGGCTCTCATGAAAGATACTGATGCAACATATCTCAAGTGTCCAGCAGGTGTATTCACAATGGCAGAACTGCCAATCGACAGCATCAGCGCAAACGACACCATCAACTCAGCATCCATCAAGTTCACACGCTACAACGATGATGCAGAGACGCTCAACAAGATTGACAAGCAGTATCGCCTCGGTGTTCCTACCACTGTACTCTTGGTACGTTATGATGACTACATCAACGGTTTCTTCGAGAGCTACAAGCTGGCTGACAACGTGACATCATATCTCACAACATTCAATGCGAGCACCAACAGTTACACGTTCAACAACATATCACGTCTCATCACAACCATGCTTCAGGAAAAGAAGAATGGTACAGCCACAGCCAACTGCAACAAGGTACTCATCATCCCTGTTGAGACGACCACAGTACAGGCAAGCGCCTACTCTGCAGAAACCGTGGTAAAGATAAACCACGACTTCAGTATGAAGAGCGCTCGTCTCGTAGGCGGAAAGGACGGAGGTGTCCAGATTGAAGTGATTTACAGCAGATTCATAAGATAAGTGAAGAGTGAAAAGTGAAAAAAATATTTTACTTTTTCGATGACTTATCAAAAAACAATATAAGTGGAATGGCAGTTTAGTCATTCCACTTTTTTTATACTATCATCTTCCAAAACAGCGATAGAGAGCCCTCGCCACATCCTGAAATATAGGGATTTGGGGTAGGTCATGGAGCACTTGTTTTCTTTTGTCCTATCATTTAACGAAAAAATGCACTCATAATTATATAATAGTTCGTATTTTTGCAGTTATTCCTATACTAATAAAAATAATTATGAGAAAATTATTCATTACTACCATTGCATGCCTGACCTGCTTGAGCGTCAGCGCACAACCAACACTGAAGGAAGGAGAAATGCCACAGTTACCAGCATTTCCCGACATTCCTGCACCACAGCCATTAGGGTCTGTGACGATGGGTGACAACAAGACATTCCAGGAAGTACAACTCGACATACCAATCACGCAAGGTCCGTACCGTGCAAGCTGGGCGTCAATAGAGAAGAACTATCC
>JAGCWG010000570.1 GCA_017961965.1 Bacteroidaceae bacterium
CCCGTCTTCTGAGCCATACCCTCTGCCACCTCATCATTGAGTCCGAGGTTGAGGATGGTATCCATCATACCAGGCATTGATGCACGTGCACCAGAGCGCACGCTGACAAGAAGCGGGTTCTTAGGATCACCGAACTTGCAATTCATGAGATTCTCAATGTGCTTAACGGCAGCATTGACCTCGTCCTGAAGCAGTTCCTTAATCTTTGCTTCACCCACCTGATAGTATTCGTTACAACAATCGGTAGTTATTGTAAAACCTGGAGGGACAGGCACTCCAATATGATTCATTTCTGCAAGGTTAGCACCCTTGCCACCAAGAGCTTCTCTCATCGAAGCATTTCCTTCGGCATGACCATTGCCGAATGTGTAAACTCTTTTTTGAGACATACAGTTTTAATTGATAATTTAAGGTTCGTTATGTTTTTATTATTGTTAGATTTCACTTTTGGTTCATCAGGTTAGTGTGGTTTTGTCCGGATAAACGAAAGATAATGAAGGTTGCTTTATATCAATCAAGATTGAAACACTGATTCCACAGAGAACACATAGGTTCATCTGTTTCTTTCAGTCACAAAATACCTTCGACTATATTTTTCAGCGAGAAAGTTCTGAGTTTCCGTTTTCCAAAATCACTTTAACACAATTTCCAGAAGGATTTCTCTCATTTGTTGTTAAATTTCTACTGCAAAGGAGAGAAAATAATATGATATTACCAAATGTTTTGCAATTTTTTTTTGCTGTGTGCGCTTTTATGAAAAGTCGAAATTGCAAATAGCGGTTTTTCTTAGAATCTAACAGGAATTATGAGGAGTAAAAAGGAGTAAATGAAATTAAACGTTTTTTGCTATCTGTAGATGAAAATAACCTTTTATACGAAAAAACAAAACGGAAAAGCGTTTGAGACATGCAACGCTTTCCCGTTTCTTACAAATCGGTGACAGAATGTATCATGCTATCACACCAGAATGTAACTGCTCAATAGGGAACATCAAGTCCCAATTCCTGCCCCAAACTATATTACCGTTCTCAATAGCAAAGCTACGGAACTTACGTGGGTCAAGATATTTATTATATTGCGGATGTGGATGACGACGAATAAAATCGCCTACATCAACGGTCTGCACAGTATTGTCGCTGAACGTCAGATTTACAGTCAAGTTGCCTGCATTCTCTGCTTTCGTAATATAAAGCCTGTCCATATCGCCCATTCTTTTATAGTTTCTTTTTTATATTTGTACAACGTACACTCTGTTTCAGTACGAAGAACTTCACCCACTTATCAATGATATTCTTATGGTACTTACGTATAAACTCTTCAGCTGTACGTTTATCTTTTTCCTGCAATGACTCTACTCCTTTCTTCTCTCTAACACGCAATTCGACAAGCTCTCCATCCATCATAATTAGTTCGAAGACACTTTCTCTTGCTCCGTGTATCACATGAACATGAATTGGTTCGTGTTCATTCGAGTAGAAATAGAATATAAAACCGAAATATTCAAAAATCTTTGGCATAATCGTCATCACAATGTTTAGTAACGATGCAAAAATACACAAAATATTTTAATACAAAAAGAATCAGACAAATAATTTCAATGTTAAAGAGGGCATTTCCTCACCACATACGTATATATAAGGAGGACGATATTCATAAGCAGGGCGTAGATGATGGCAGGGATGGAAATCCTTACATCGTTGAACACAAATGGGCTTGAGGCAAGTGCTATGGCTTGTGCCGCATTCTGCATACCGACCTCAATAACGATGGTACGACGCTGCGCTCCCTTGAGACGGAACACGTATGAAAGTGCCGCACCGAGTGCGATACACACAAGAATGAGGGCAAGCACGGCAAGCCCCATCTCGCCTATGTGGTCACGAATACTGTCAAACTCCTGAACGAAGAACGTACCAGCAAGGATGACAAGACATGGGAAAGCAATCTTTGAGAGTACCGCTTCAA
>JAGCWG010000571.1 GCA_017961965.1 Bacteroidaceae bacterium
ACATACACAACACAGGGCATGAGATTGGGATAGGATGAAGGCGGTCGCAATAGTAACTAAACATAGTTGTTGAGATTTGGGATGCAGCTTCTTGATGATAATAAACAATTAAAGGCAACACAAGCATGAGAAGGTATTATTTTTCTTTTTGGCTATTGTTTCTTCTAAATAATATAGTAGCTGTGGCGTGCACTTCATTGATAGTTTCTGGCAAATACACTAATGACGGTCGTTCTCTGCTCTTGAAGAATCGTGATACGTATAATCTGTACAATCATGTGCTTACAGTAAAAGGAGAGCGTTTTCAGTATGTTGCTATTGTCGCAGACGGTGATTCCTTACCTTATGCAGTATGGTCGGGACATAACGAGGCAGGCTTTGCTATTATCAATACGGCAGCATATAACCTGAATGAGAGACGTCCTGAGCGTGGACATGGTGCTGATGAGACAGCGTTGCTCCCTCAGGATGCTACATCCAAGAGACGCTATAGGCTTAATGATGGTGCCATCATGCGTAGGGCATTGGAGATATGTGGCTCGCTTGAAGACTTTGAACATTTTCTCGATACGTTGACTAATGCAGAGGGTGACTCTAATTTTGGTGTTATTGATGCTCATGGTGGCGCTGCATATTATGAGGTGGGAAACCGTGCTGGCGATACTCGAGGATTGTTGAAATGGGAAAAGTTTGACGCTAATGACAAACGTGTTGCACCTTACGGTTATATCATACGAACCAATCATGGATTTTCGGGAGACCGTGAACGCGACAAGGGTGTGGAACGCTATCTTGCCATTTCTGATTATATGTTGCCGCGTGGATTTACGTATCAGTATGATGCACGTGAATTTATTACGCAGATTCCTCGTATCCTGCGTCATGGATTGACTCATGTAGATCTTCGTGACTATGCTCCCGATGATGACTCACAGGCGGTGTTTCAAGCATTCAGAGATTTCATTCCACGTTATCAGACAAGTTGTACGATGCTGATACAAGGTGTCAAGAAGGGCGAAGAGCCTCGTCTTACTGTCAGTTGGACCATTGTGGGTAGTCCGCTGACAACCGTAGCTGTACCATTACTCTTGACTCCAGAAGGAGATTTACCCGAATTGCTTGACCGTAGGGATGGCAATGGCTCGAAGCTCAACCATTGGGGACTGGAACTGAAAAAGAAGTTATTCCCATTGACACGTGGAAGTGTGACCGACTATATTAATGTGGCTGCGTTGTACAATAAGGCAGGTACAGGTATTCTACAGAAGATTCTTCCCGTGGAGAAGTCAGTTCTTGACCGTGGTGAGGAGTTGCTGCAAAGGGTACGTACATCAGGAAAACTTGATGTTAAGGACGTTAAAGCGTATTATCGCTGGGTTGATGATGAAGTGTACAGACAATATCATGTATTGTTTGGGTTTTAGAAAATAAGATATATTGCAAGTTTGGCATCTGTCTAACTTTATGAAATTCTTGGAAATGAAATGAGGCAAAAGGAAGTTGATAAGGGTAGAATTGCTATTTAACGGAAAAAGCAATACGGATTTACTTGATATGTTTTAGGATGTTATATATTAAAAACTAAAAAATGAACATGAGAGAAAAGAAACGAGTTTTATTAGCAGCGTTGGTATCCTTCGTGTCTGTTTATGGGGCTTTTGCCCAAACGATAAGCGGTACAGTTAAGGATCTACATACTGGTGAACCGATTATCGGAGCAACAATACGTGTTGGCAATGCCCGTGGGGTTGGTGTCGTGACAGATGCAGAAGGTAATTTCAGCATCAAGGTCAATAAGTTGCCTGTGTCCTTAGTGACGTCATTCGCAGGTTATCAGAAACAGAATGTTGTTGTGTATGATGATGAGGAACAGGTGAGCATCTCATTGAAGGAGAGTGCTCTTGCCCTCAACGAGGTTGTCATTGCCGTGCCTTATGGTCAGGTGAAGAAGGATAATTTCACTGGTTCTGCAGCATATATTTCAGGAGAACAGATAGCGCAGGCTCAGGTGAGCAACGTGTCGAAGGCGCTTGAAGGTACAGCTCCAGGTTTGCAGTCGTTCTCTTCTGCTGGTCAGCCTGGTAGTGGTGCCAATATTCTCATCCGTGGTGTCAGTTCGGCTAACTACTCCAACGAGCCATTGTTTGTGGTTGATGGTGTGCCTTATGGCGGTAGCTTAAATACACTCTCAAGTCAGGATATAGAGAATATCACGGTACTCAAGGATGCTGCCTCAACATCCCTTTATGGTTCGCGTGCAGCCAATGGTGTTATCATGATTACTACCAAGAAGGGACATCTTAACGAGAAAGCAAAGGTTGACTTGACTGCCAAGTACGGATGGTCACGCCGAGCTATAAGTGACTACAAGCAGGTGAACACCCAGCAATGGCTTGAGTTGTTCTGGGAGTCGCTCCGTAATTATCGTCAGGACCAAGGTTTCTCGGCTGATGAGGCGGCTACATGGGCTTCCGACAATTTTGTATCACGTCTTGGTATAAACCCTTATGGAACTAACTTCCCTAATCCGATAGGCGTTGACGGCAAATTGGTGGATGGTGCATCGCTCCTATGGGATTACGACTGGGATGACGCACTCCAGCTGAATGCGCACTATCAGGATTATACCTTGCGTGTAAGCGGAGGTACAGCCAATACACGCTATTTCTTCTCTGCTGGATATCTGGATGATCAGGGAGCATACAAGGCTTCGGACTTCTCACGTTATACCTTGCGTGCAAATATTGATACTCAGATAAAGCCATGGCTTGAGGCTGGTGTGAACCTCGGTATGTCATATACTGTTACCAATGAGCCGCCACAGACGAGCGTACAGCTGCTCAGCCCTATATTCTATGCACGTAATATGCGAGGATGGATGCCAATCTATCAGCATGACCTGACAACGGGTGAGTTGCTCCTTGATGACTACGGCAATCCGCAGTATGACTATGGACTTTACCGTTTGAACAACTATAACGGTTACAATCTCGTTTCATCACTTGACCATGACAGATGGCGTGACAAGCGTGAGACAGGTTCCATACGCAGTTTTATCAATGTGAAGCCGTTGAAGGGACTCAGTTATAAGTTTAGCATCAATATTGACTATAGTAATACTAATTCGCTCACATACCGCAATCCTGCTGTGGGCAAGTATGCAGCATCAGGTGGTTCTGTATCACATAACAATTCACGCAGTACTCGTGTGACTCTCAACAATATTGTGAGCTATGTTACAACATTTGACGATGTACATAATATTAACGTCATGGCAGGACAGGAATATTATGAGACAAATAGTCACGGACTTAGCGGTAGCAGAACGGGAATCCTTACAGACGGCTACTATGAGCTGAGTATGGCTTCAACTATTTCAGGTTCAAGTTCAAGCAGTTCAGCATATAAGTTATTTAGTCTTCTTGGAAGTGCCAACTATAACTACGCGGAGAAGTATTATGTGTCAGGTTCTGTACGTTATGATGGTTCTTCACATTTTCATCCTTCCCAAAGATGGGGTACATTCTGGTCACTTGGTGCGTCATGGAAATTGAGTAAGGAACAATTCCTCAGTGATGTGAAGTGGATTGACAACCTCAGTATCCGAACAAGCTACGGAGGTCAGGGTAATGATAACGGAGGCTCTACCTATCAGGCTTTGTTCGCTATCAGCAACAATCTTGGCAAGTCTGGTCTGAGAGCATCAACCTTGTCGTCTGAGGATGTTCATTGGGAGACAAACTTGAATCTGAATGTTGGTGTCGATTTCGGATTCTTCAACAATCGTCTTCAGGGTTCTGTAGAGTATTTCGTACGTCGTTCTAAGGACTTGTTGTTCGAACGTGAGCTTGTTCCTTCATCAGGTTTCACCAGCACCATTCAGAATATAGGTGCGTTGAAGAATTATGGATGGGAATTCAGTTTGTCTGGCTATCCTATAGATACAAAGGACTGGAAGTGGAAGATTGGTGCTAACCTGACATCGTACAAGAACAAGATAACATCACTTCCAGAGGACGAGATGTGGAGTGGAAACCGCAAGTGGGTCGTTGGCGGCTCCTTGTATGACCTCTATGTAGTCGAGTGGGCAGGTGTCAATCCTGAGAATGGAAATGGTCAGTGGTGGTACACGAATGCTGATGGTGAGCGTGTGAAGACTGAGAGTTATTCGCAGGCAGATACAGATGAAAATAAAGTGTATGTAGGTAAGTCTTTGCCTACGGTAAGCGGAGGCGTTAACACGGAGTTGACATGGAAGGACCTGTCTCTTTCTGCCCTCGTAAGCTTCTCTCTTGGCGGTCATATCATCAATAATGACTATTCGCACATCATGCAGCAGGGAGGACACTGGTACGCATGGAGTGTTGATATCCTTGATAGATGGACACCTGAAAACAGGAACACGGATGTGGCAAAGATGACTTATTCACCTCAGAAGGTATATAATAAAGTTGACTCTCATTTCCTTCAGAGCAACTCTTATGCTCGTCTCAAGACATTGACTCTGTCATACAATGTACCTCGTCGCTTTATACGTCATACAGGTCTGCAGAGGGTGAATGTGTTTGTGCAGGGTGAGAATCTGTTGACTCTGTGCGGTCAGCAGGGACTTGATCCAGAACAGTCTTATGATGGCACAAGTAATTTCCGTTATCCAGCTATGAAGACATTCTCTCTTGGCTTGAACGTACAGTTCTGATGTGATAACAAATCGTGATTATCAAATTATTGTTTGACTGATGAAATACAATAGAATAATGGGTAAAACAAAAAATAGTATAGTAGTTCTGACGTTATTTCTTGGTGTAACGGGAATGTTGACATCGTGCGATTTGGAGACACCGCCAACATCTTCTGTAGATGTCAAGAGTGTGTTCGGAACGACAAGTGATGCAGAGATGGTGCTTGAAGGTGTATGGCGTTACCTTATGGATACAAATAGTGGTGACAGAAATCCATCATGGGGAACAATACGCATGACGGATGACTGTATGGGTAATGACATTGTCGAGACGAACCGTTATGGAGCCAATACACGTTATGACTTTACAGATATATACGGAAGAGCCAACAGCGCATGTTCATTGGTATGGTCGCTGATATATGCAGGTGTGAATAATGCCAATAATGTCTTGGATAACATAGATGTTGCAATTGGTCAGAATGAAGAGCGCAACAGGATAAAGGGACAGGCTTATGCCTTGAGAGGCTACATGTATCTTGAATTGGCTTCACATTTTAGTTTCGCAATTGATAAGGATCCTAATGCTGTCTGTGGACCTATATATACGAGAACAACAGACTTTGCACAGGCAAGTGAGGGTGTGGCTGCAAGTAGTGTGAGCGAGGTTTATGCCCAGGCTATTTCCGACTTGAAGAATGCGTTGAACCTTATTCCTGCCAATTATGCACGAAGTGCCAAGTATCAGTTCAATCGTCAGGTGGTGCTCGGTCTTCTCTCCCGTGCCAACTTGTATTCACGCCATTGGCAGGAAGCAAAGGACTATAGTGATGAATTACTCTCACTCAACAGCTATCTCATGAGCGAGGATGAGTGGAAAGGTGGATTCAATCAGGTTAGTAATAATGAATGGATTTGGGGACATCCTCAGACAGCTGACCAGCATGGATACAGCCAGATACTCAACTATCTTAATACGACAGAGACGTCATCAACGTATTATAGCCTTATGGTGGATCCTTATTTCCGTGAACTGTATAATGATGGGGATTATCGTAAGGATCAGATTTATTGGTCACCAACTCCATCACAGAATCCTGCTACGGCAACACTCTTGTGGATGAGGAACGAGAAGTTCCGCTATTATGACTCAAACTCAAAGTATGGTGATGTCGTCCTGATGCGTGTGGGTGAGATTTATCTCATCAATGCGGAAGCAAACGCACGACTGGGCAATAATGCAGAAGCTATATCACGTCTGAATGCCCTTCGTGATGCACGTCGTGCTACTTTGGCAGAGTCAACCCTTGAGGGGGATGCTCTTGTAGAGGAGGTACTCGTGGAACGTAGAAAGGAATTGTGGGGTGAAGGATTCTCTTTGGTTGACATCATCCGAAACCAGAAAGCCGTTGAGCGTCGCGACTGGCCAGGAACGAACTATGACTACACTTGGGTGGATAACAATGGTAATGTCAAGTCACGCAGTATTCCGACTGCAGGTCATCGTGTCATCAATCTTCCTGATGGTACTCCATTTGTTCCTAACAGTAAGTACTACTTGTGGCGTATTCCAAATACAGAAGAGAATACAAACAAGCATCTGTATGAGAAATATCCTAAATTGTCAATATACAAATAGTGGAGGATTAAAATATGAATAAAGGAAAATATTTGCTTCTTGGCTTTCTCGCAACTCAGTTGTTGAGTGTTTCTGCACAGCCAGAACGACGTTCTGAACGGCTCAAGACTTCAGTGGACGAGACAACTTTCCGAAAGCATGTAAGTGTTCTTGCTTCTGATGAATATGGAGGACGTAAGCCTCTTACACCTTATGAGCAGAAGACAATAGATTATATAGCAGGTGAGTTTCGTAACCTTGGATTGAAGCCTGCCAACGGTAATAGCTATTTTCAGGATGTCCCATTGGTCGATGCAACGGTCAAGGCTAAGGGCGGCAATTTTGTCGTGAAGGGTAAGAAGGGCCGTACCGTTGTCCGTGACTATGATGACGATATTATTTGGACTGCACATAAGGACAAGAAGATAAACATCAAGAATGCTGAGTTTGTCTTTGTCGGCTTTGGTATTAATGCTCCTGAGTACGGATGGAATGACTACGATGGTATAGATGTCAAGGGTAAGGTCGTCGTGGCATTGGTTAATGACCCTGGATATTATGATCAGTCGCTTTTTGACGGTAAGCAGATGACATATTATGGCAGATGGATATACAAGTTTGAGGAAGCAAGTCGTCAGGGGGCAGCAGGAGTGCTTGTGGTTCATGATGACCGACCAGCAACGTATGGCTGGAATGTGGTACAGGCATCATGGTGGGAACATAATCTTGAACTTGTCAACGATAATGACAATCGTGACCTTGTACTGTTCAAAGGTTGGATAACAAAGGCTAAGGCTTCAGAACTGTTTGAAAAAGCTGGTTATTCCTACGATGAGTTGCTGAGACGAGCACAGAGAAAGGACTTCAAGTCTTTCAGCTTGCAATCAAAAGCAGACATCTCTTTCGTCAATAACGTGTCAGTTGGCATTTCGCATAACGTGGCTGCAATCTTGCCTGGAACAGATTTGAAGGATGAGTATGTGGTATATACTGCCCATTGGGATCATTTCGGCATTGGTAAGCCCGTCAATGGTGACTCTATATATAATGGTGCAAGCGATAATGCCTCTGGAGTGTCAACAATATTGACAATAGCAAAGAAATTTGCCGAACTTGGAGTTAAGCCACGTCGTTCAATCCTGTTCTTGTCCGTCACTGCTGAAGAGGCTGTGTTGTTAGGTTCTCAGCATTATGTGATGCATCCTCTTGTACCATTGGATAAAACTGTGGCTGTGCTTAACTACGATGGAACAGGTCCGTCTCCAGCAACGTATGATGTCGTGAATCATGCACAGAATACAGCCGACAAGTATGTTCGTATAGCAGCCGAGTCACAGGGAAGAAAATATATCCCAGTGAAGTCGAACACGGGATATCGTTCTGATCATTTCTCTTTTAACCGTGTTGGTGTTCCTACAATTGTTACACGTAACGGAGGCAGCCTTGTTAAGGAGGGCGCACGTGGCAGAAAGCCAGGTGTGTATCATCAGCCATCAGATGAATATAGTGATGATTGGGATGTGTCAGGAACCATCCAGAATATAGGTCTGACGTTCTCTGTCGGATGGCAGATTGCCAATACGGATGAAAAGGTGGAATGGTATCCTGATGCACCATACCAACGAAAGAAATAACTTGATGTCTTATCATTATTTTTGTGAACAATATGAAGACTGTTTCATACGTATTATTAGTGTTTTTGTCTCTGTTCTCTGTCTGCGGATGGGCTCAGAGCGAAAAGGCTCAGGTGAAAATCCTTGGTGAAGTACCACAAGGAGTGACAGGAAAGGTGTATCTGCAGAAATTCAATAATAAATTATTTGATGATGTGGATTCTGTTGATATCGTTAATGGTAAGTTCTCTTTCTCTGAGTCATTGGTACTTCCTGAATTATATGGTTTGACAACAGATAAGCGTCAGACGCCATTTTATGTTTTTCTTGAAAAGGGTGAGGTGAATGTCTTTCTTGACCCGCAGATGGGCTATCGCAATTCAACCGTAAAAGGCTCGTCATTGCAGGATGAGTTCGTTGCATACAAACAGCAAAGGGGCGTTGTTATTAGCGAATACATAAAGCAACATCCAGCATCGCTTGTTTCTGCGTATGTCTTGTATCGTGATTTTTCTTACAGACTCACACCTCAGCAAATTGAAGAGAATATCGGTTTGTTAGATGCAACTTTGCAGAAGACGGTTTATATTGATATACTGCGTGACTATGCCAAGACTCTTGAACGTGTGAGTGTTGGCAAGCTGGCTCCAGAATTCTCTGCACGTACTCCTGATGACAAGGAACTGGCATTGAGTGAGGTCCTGAATCACAACAAGTATGTTCTTGTCGATTTCTGGGCAAGTTGGTGTGGCCCATGTCGTCGTGAGAATCCTAATGTTGTTAATGCGTACAATCAATTCCGTGACAAGGGATTTACCGTGCTCGGTGTGTCACTTGACAAGTCGAAGGAGGCATGGCAGAAGGCTATTGAAACGGACGGACTTGTATGGCAACATGTTTCCGACTTGAAATATTGGGCAAGTGAGCCTGCCAATTTATATGGCGTGCGTGTCATACCAAGTAATTTCCTTGTTGATTCCTCTGGAAAGATTGTTGCACGAAATCTGAGAGGAGAGGATTTAATATCGTTTCTTTCTTCATTACTGGAATGACAAATCTAAATTGTTGATGTCTCAGAATACTTTTTAAGCGTACTTAGTGTTTTGTATGATTACCTGCTAACTTCACAAAAGTTAGTGGGTAATTTTTTTGATTGGGCTTTTCCTCGTTCGTAAAGGTGTCTCATGACTCATTCCTTCTACAGCAGTATAGCCATTCCTGTATGTAGAATAGCCACCAGAAGGGATGGAGTGGCATGTAGGCAGGTTTGAGTCTTATGCTGAGAGGAAGGGCGGAGGTGTCGATATCCTTCCATATTGTTCTCAGAAGTGAAAGGATGTATGATTGCTCGTCCTTGGAGAATGAATTCTTGTGGCAGATATATAGACGGGTGCATCCGATGAGATTGAACCATCGTACACGTTCGTGGAGGTCGAGAAGCGACTTGTCTGCGTGCATGTCTTGGAGCATTTCCTGCATATGCTTGTTGGCAATCAGGAAGTCGAATCGACGGATGTCTATCTTGTGGCTTACGCTTTCAGGATTCTGACGATAATAGTAGATGGCATCGCTGAGGTGTACCTCGCGTGAGGTGAGGTAGTGAAGACGTGTGGTGTTGTCATCGCTGAACGAACGGCAGGTGTCATCGTAAGGATACTTGCGTTGGATGTCCATCCTTGTGGCATATATGCCGTGGATGCTCCAGTCAAGGGATTTCTCAAAAGCTTCTTTGCCAGTGAGGGGAAACGATGATTGGTTGACGAACTCTTCTTTACGGCCGTCTGAATGTACCTTCACGCACTTGAAGAGTACGCTGTCTGCATTTGGATTATTATGGAATGTGGCAATAATCTTCTCTATACTGTCGGGCGCAAACCAGTCATCGCTGTCGAGGAAACAAACGTAGTCGCCCGTGCATGATTCAATACCTTTGTTGCGAGCCTTTGCCTGTCCTTGGTTCCTGTCGAGGTGGATGACTTTGAAACGCTCATCCATTGAAGCGTAGTCGTTGAGTATGGCGAGTGAGTTGTCTGTTGAGCAGTCATCAATGCACACGGCTTCCCAGTCCTCGTATGTCTGTGCGAGGAGTGAATCGAGACACTGTGGCAGATACTCTGCTGTGTTGTATGTGGCGATGAGGAGAGAAACCTTCAATTCAAAATTCATAATTCATAATTCAAAATTAACAATTACTTTCCTTTGCTTGGCGAGAGCGCTTGGTGTAGTTCATAATTCATAATATTTTGTTTTTGAAGTTGCAGAATGAAAATTTTGCATTTTGAATTATGAATTATGAATTCTTTTAAGGAATGTCGTTTCCTTTATGAGTATTCTGAGTGAGAGGCATGCAGAGATGATGACAGCAATGGCATCAATGGTGTATCTCATGTACAGATTACTCTGGAAGCTTGCCCATACCACAGTGCTGAGCAGGCAGAACTGGATGACGTAGAAGTACGCCAGTCGGAAACTGAACACGAAGTGATAGCGTTGGCGGTAGATGGTGTGAATCATCACGGCATCAATCAGTCCTGCTGTGGAGAGGGCAAAGCCTGCGCCCATGAGTCCCCATTGGATGAAGGCAAGAGGAATGATGATGGCTATGAGGACATCGTATATCAGTTCCGTAATCATGTACATCTTTGAGTCGCCATGTGCAAGTGCAAGATATGCGGCAGGGAGTGTCAATGCCTTGAAGAACATATAGAAACTTGCGCATGTGGCGATAGGAACGGCGTTGGCAAATTCTGCTGAGAACAGTATTACGACGATGAGTGGAAGTACCGTTACGAAGAGCACGAGGAATGGCGAAATGAGTATTGCACACACCTCCGTCTGCTGGTTCACGGTGTCGTTCTGTCGCTTTATCTCGTCCTTGGCTGCTGACAGGCGTGGGAAATAATCGGACTCTATGGCTATGAACACGAGCTGTGCGTATGACACTGCCATGATGTAGCCTGAATTGTAGAAGCCCACATCGTCCAGTCCTCCGTATCTGAGTATCAGCACACGTATTATGTAGTCGGCTCCTTGACCGAAGATGCCTGCTATGATGTAGCCAATGCCAAGTTTCAACATAGGTGTGCCGCTGTTGAACGTCTCTTTGTCCAATATTGATACGTGCCATGGAACAATCCTGCGTGTAAAGGAAATCTGTATGAGTGCCACGGCAGCGTTGGTGAGCAGGAGCGACCATACCACACCTTTAAGCCCTATGTAATAGTAGATAGGAATACAGATGAGTAGGGTACTTACGGATGCGAGTATGGATGATGCCGCAACGGTCTTAAGAGCCTTTGTACCCTTGAGTATTGCAAGTTCGCCTCCTTATATTGCAAGGAACAATAATGCTGGTGCAAGTATGATGAAATATGTGGCGTTGTCATAGTTCTTGAATGTCCAGTAGCATA
>JAGCWG010000572.1 GCA_017961965.1 Bacteroidaceae bacterium
AGATAGTTCTGGATTGTATATGGAAGTACGAAGTAACCGTCAGCAAGACCCTGCATGAGGGCTGATGCACCAAGACGGTTAGCACCGTGGTCAGAGAAGTTACACTCACCGATTGCGAAGAGTCCAGGGATTGAAGTCTGGAGCTCGTAGTCAACCCAGATACCACCCATTGTGTAGTGGATAGCTGGGAAGATCATCATTGGGTTGTAGTAGTCAACACCATTGACAGTCTTACGCTTCTCACCTGGGTTAACGTCTGTAATCTCCTCGTACATATCGAAGAGGTTACCGTAGCGCTGGAGTACTACGTCAATACCGAGACGCTGGATAGACTCAGAGAAGTCGAGGAATACAGCAAGACCTGTGTTGTTTACACCGAAGCCCTTGTCACAACGCTCCTTGGCAGCACGTGATGCAACGTCACGTGGTACGAGGTTACCGAATGCTGGGTAACGACGCTCCAAGTAGTAGTCACGATCCTCTTCTGGAATCTCATATCCCTGCTTAGTACCTGCCTGGAGTGCCTTAGCATCCTCAAGCTTCTTTGGCACCCAGATACGTCCGTCGTTACGGAGTGACTCAGACATAAGAGTAAGCTTAGACTGCTTGTCACCGTGAACTGGGATACAAGTTGGGTGAATCTGTACGTAACATGGGTTAGCGAAGTAAGCGCCCTTACGGTAGCAAGACATAGCTGCTGTTACGTTACATCCCATAGCGTTAGTAGAGAGGAAGTAAGTGTTTCCGTAACCACCAGTTGCGATAACAACGGCGTTAGCAGAGAAACGCTCAAGCTTACCTGTTACGAGGTTCTTAGCGATGATACCGCGAGCACGACCGTCGATGATAACAACGTCGAGCATCTCATAACGTGTGTAGAGCTTTACCTTACCAGCGTTTACCTGACAAGAGAGTGCAGAGTAAGCACCGAGAAGTAGCTGCTGACCAGTCTGACCCTTTGCATAGAATGTACGTGATACCTGAGCACCACCGAATGAACGGTTAGCAAGTGTACCACCGTATTCACGAGCGAAAGGAACACCCTGAGCAACACACTGGTCGATGATAGAGTTAGATACCTCTGCGAGACGATATACGTTAGCCTCACGAGCACGGTAGTCACCACCCTTTACTGTATCATAGAAGAGACGGTAAACTGAATCACCATCGTTCTGGTAGTTCTTAGCAGCGTTGATACCTCCCTGTGCAGCGATAGAGTGTGCACGACGTGGAGAGTCCTGGATACAGAAGTTGAGCACGTTGAAGCCCATCTCACCAAGAGAAGCGGCAGCAGATGCACCAGCAAGACCTGTACCTACAACGATAACATCAAGCTTGAGCTTGTTCTTTGGGTTTACCAAGCGCTGGTGAGCCTTATAGTTTGACCACTTCTCAGCTACTGGTCCCTCAGGAATTTTAGAATCTATATTGATTGCCATAATTCTTTAAGCGTTTAATATTTTAGTTTATTAGATTTTTTAGACCTTCTTGTTAACTATCCATTCTATAAAACCCAATAAAACTTGATTTATTTTTGATTAGCAACAAACACCGAGGCTGCAAATGTACTTAACAACAACTACTGCTGCAAACATGAGCATGATAATTGTTGAATAGATCTGGCCGATGAGCTTCCATCTGTTGAACCATACACGACCTGACAATCCCATTGTCTGCATTGCTGACCACATACCGTGAGTAAGGTGGAACCAGATTGCGCAAAGCCAAATAAGGTAAAGAACCACATAGACTGGGTTAGAGAATGTCTCAGTAATCCAATGCATTCCGTCAGTTGCATAGAATGTATCCATTCCTGGGATAAGCTCAGCTGCCATCATGTTCCACCAGAAGTTCCAGAGGTGGAGTACCATTCCGAGAAGGATGATGACACCGAGTGCAAGCATGTTCTGTGATGCCCACTCAACCTTTTCAGGCTTGTCAGTGATAGCATACTTGTTGTTACCACGTGCCCTGTTGTTCTGGATTGTAAGAATGAAGGCATACACGATGTGAATTACTACGAGTGCAGCGAGTCCGCATGTTGCAGCAACAGCGTACCAGTTAGCACCAAGCATTTCACAAATCATGTTATATGCGTCTCCATTAATAAGTGCAACTACATTCATGCATGCATGAAATGTGAGGAAGAGGATAAGAGCCAATCCTGTGACTGACATAATAACTTTTCTTCCGATTGAAGAGTTACATAACCACATAAAATGTTTGATTTTTTAAATTATTAATAAGATTACTATATATTCTCTGTTATCGCTTGTGGTGGAGACCCCACCCAATGTATTTTGCAAAAGTAGTTTTTTATCGTTAAATAAACAAAAAAATGACAAAAAATATGCTGAGGAAAGCGTTATTTCCTCAGCATATCCATAAACTTATCTGTTAATTGTTTTCTTTGTTCGTCACTTAAGTGCGGAAAGTCTTCTGCCAATATGCTTGCGAATGCTTGCTCAGCTTTCACGCGCATTTGTGCTTTTCCTGCTCTGAGACCAGACGAAAGTTCTGTTTTGGGCAGTAACTGCCTATTGAAATTACCGTCAGACACTATGCTTCGCTATTAAGAAAATCAAAGTAAAACAAAATAAAGTATGGAAAAATAAGAAATAAGAATTAAGATATGTCTGAGGCAAGTACATTATATACTGCTGATAAATCTTAATTCTTAACTCTTAAACCCATTAGAACATATTGAATCCAAGACGGAAACTGATAACAGGATAGATAGATGACTTTGTCATGAACTTTAGGATTTGTCCTTTATTTCCGCAAAGGTCTTCTTCCTTTAGTTCTACATCCTTGTATTCGCCTTCAATATTTGTACGGCTGTAAACCTTTGGCTTGCCCCAAAAGATTGCTCCTGCCTCAACCATCCAATCAATACCCTTTTCAGAATAAGCCTTGCCATAGCCTAAACCAACGTATGGACGAATAGCTGATGTCTGAATCCAAGAGTCAATCTTACCTTCACTATTAGATAGGAGCGTATAATTACCAACCTTTACGCCATGACAATTTTCATATCCGTATTGATTATAGTTTGAAGAATTAGAAGAGTAATGATTTGTTAAAGCTTCAGCATTGTCCACACTCTCTAATGTAATAACCTTTTCTCCACCGAAATAAGCACCAAGTGTCAGATGAAGTGGAAATGAAGGAGCTGCATAAAAGTCGAACATTAACTTTCCATTAAGGAACTTAGGAGTTGACTTTATATCTATATTCTTAACATCCGCTCCAACTGCATCGACCGCAACAAACACCTGTTGTCTTTCAGACTCAAACCTCTGCCCATCAGCAGTATAAGATGTTTTTACTGACCTCACGCAATCCAATGGAGATGAAATACCAACAGCTGGCACATAGCTCACACCTGCACGTACCTGAACGTACTTACCGAGTGGCATTGCGAGGTCGAGACCTACACCTGTTGTTCCTGCTGACAATCCTAATGACATGTGGTTAAACATTAAGTCATCATCATCATTCAACAAATAATCCTGAGCGTGTGCTGCTGTTGTTGCAAGAAGAAGCGCAACAATCGTAGATAAAAATTTCATATCTAATGCTTACTATATATTATGAGTGTAAATTTACGAGTGCAAAAATAGAGGTAATTTTCTTCAAATCATAATATTTGTGAAAGTATTTATTGTTTTATGGAAAAAATGGCTTAATTTTGTCTTTAAAAGAAAGGATTTGTAAAATGACTAAAGACGAATTATACATAAGTCGCTGCATACAGCTCGCAAAAAACGGATGGCAAAACAGTCAGCCTAACCCTATGGTCGGGGCGGTGATTGTTCATAATGACAGGATTATTGGTGAAGGCTATCATGTTCGTTGTGGCGAAGGACATGCAGAGGTGAATGCCTGTGCATCTGTTGCACCTGAGAATGAACATCTTTTGACGGAATCAACCATATACGTAAGCCTCGAACCATGCAGCCACTATGGCAAGACTCCACCATGTGCAGAACTGCTTGTGTCAAAGGGTTTCAAGCGATGCGTTGTAGGTTGTCTTGATCCATTTGCACAGGTTCAAGGACGAGGTGTCAAGCGACTTCGTGATGCAGGCATAGAAGTGACGGTAGGAGTCCTTGAAGAGGAATGTAAGGCTCTCAACACTCGCTTCATGACCTACCATGGTAAGCAACGTCCACTCGTCACTCTCAAGTGGGCACAAAGTGCAGACGGATATATAGACGGACACATCTCAACACCTCACACACAGATGGTTTGCCACAAGCGTCGTGCAGAGCATCAGGCAATACTCGTCGGTCATAACACATGGACAACTGACAACCCAGGTCTTGACGTGCGTGCGTGGGTAGGAAGAAATCCCAAGATTTACGTAGCAGGCAACCATATAACAGACAAGGAACGTGCCAACATAGAAGCCCGCGGCGGTAAGGTCGTTTGTGGAGGCATTGAGGACATTCTCCACACCCTTCACACAGATGGAGTCCAGACGCTTCTCGTTGAAGGGGGAACGCAACTACTCCAATCCTTCATCGACACCCACCTATGGGACTCCGCCTTCGTCGAAATTGGCGACGCCCCAATCCAAGGAAAGGTCAAAGCACCATCACTTCATAACGCCACACTCCTCGAAAGACATTATTACATGGGGCGTATAATAGAAAAGTTCGTTCCTTGACGGAACGAACTTTTTCGTTTTCATTTCACAAAGACTTTTTTGCCGTTGTGAATATATATACCTTTTTCCGTTGGTTTATCAGGAAGGCGAACGCCATTAAGAGTGAACCATCCCTCACTACCTTGAGTGCTCTCTGTGGGAGAAAAAAAACAACAAGTTATCTCGGTTCTCAGTTATAAAGGCATCTCTGACCATATAGGTCGTATTTGGGGGACCTAACTTTTCGTCACAAATCATATATTTATATGATTGACGAAAAGGAAAAAGAGCAGTACCTTTGCACAAAATTTTTAAGGTAAATGCAAAGTTTAGGAACTCTTACTGCAATAACAACTATTATCGGTAGCCTTATTATCCCTAATGGTAATGAGAATAACGACAGCAAAGTAGAAGACGTGGACAGCATAACGCCTACGATACAAATGGACGAGGTGGAAGTCATCTCCACCGTCAAGGAGAACACCGTAATGCGTCAGTTGCCGTCTGCCGTCAACATGGTTTCACGCCGACAACTCGAAGCCAACAACGTCAACTCCATCAAGGGAGTTGCTACGATGGTGCCTAACTTCTTCATGCCAGACTACGGCAGCCGACTCACAAGCGCAATATACATCCGTGGCATCGGTTCACGCATCAATACTCCTGCCGTGGGCATGTATGTGGATAACGTGCCTTATGTAGATAAGTCAGCCTTCGACTTCAACTTCTTCGACATCGAACGTGTGGATGTGCTACGTGGTCCGCAGGGAACTCTCTATGGCCGTAACGCCATGGGCGGCATCATACGTGTATATACAAAGAATCCATTCTCGTACGAAGGAACAGATGTGAATCTTGGTTACGCCTCTGGTGATGACCACCGCCGTGCAAGTCTCACCCACTACCACCGATGGAGCGACAAGTTCGCCTTCTCAGCAGGAGGCTATTATGAAGGTGGCGACGGATTCTTCCACAACGACTTCACAGGCAAGAAGTCGGACAAGATGCAAGCTGGCGGAGGTAGAATAAGAGGAATATACAAGCACAGCAACAAGCTGAACTTCGACTTTAGCATCAGCTACGATTACAGCGATGAGGGTGCTTATCCTTATTATTATAAAGGAAGCCTCATCGACCCTGAATACATGACAGAGAGCATCGACAAGATAACCAACAACCGTGAGAGCAAGTACCGCCGTGGTATGCTCAATGCAGGTGTGAACGTAGAATACAAAGCACCACGATTCGTGATGAATGCCATCACAGGTTATCAGTACCTCAACGACCGTATGTTCATGGATCAGGATTTCCTCTCAACGGACATCTAC
>JAGCWG010000573.1 GCA_017961965.1 Bacteroidaceae bacterium
AACGAGATGCAAGAGCAATGTTGCATCCTTGAATGTAAGGGGGACTTCTCCGAAGGACACCTTGCACTTAATGGTGACTACCGTATGCGCAACTTTGGCTTGAATAATGCTCTCATGCTTATGTACGCATTCTCCACAGCTACTCACAATACTCTCCTCATGCACTCATCCGTTGTTCGTAAGGATGGCAAGGGATATATGTGTCTCGGAGTGAGTGGAACTGGTAAGAGTACTCACACTGGGCTTTGGCTCAAATATATCGAGGGAACCGACCTCATGAACGACGATAATCCTGTCGTACGCATCACGGATGATGGAGTGGCACGCGTCTATGGTTCTCCTTGGAGTGGTAAGACACCATGCTACCGTAATGTGGAAGCACCTATCGGAGCATTCATCCAGTTGCGTCAGGCACCATACAACAAGATTACTCCAGAGAACACCATCGAGGCATTTTCATCACTCCTTCCTTCATGTTCTGTAATGAAGTGGGATGGCAGATTATACAAGTTTATTTGTTCAACAATAGGACAGATAATCTCCAAAGTGCCAAACTACTTACTTGAGTGTCTCCCTGATGAAGATGCTGCAAAGCTGTCGTCATCTACATGCTGCCGATAGAAGAATGAGGAATTAGGAATGAGTAGTGAGTAATATCATTTGAGACCGTTCTTGGTCTCAAAACCTAAGAACTCACAAACTTAAAAAATAACGCCCTCTTGCATTAGTCACCCTCCCCTCGTGTGAGGGCTGGGGAGGGGGCCCAAAACTCGCAACGTGCCGTGGAGTACAAAGACCTAAACATAGCGTTTATGCAGAATGATGAGTTCATACCAGAGGTGTGCAAACTCATCGACATGGGGCATCAGGTCACAATCCGTGCCCGTGGCTACAGTATGCGTCCGTTCATAGAACATAACAGAGACGAACTTGTCTTTGGACAGGTCAAGCGTCCCGTAGTGGTTGGCGATGTTGTCCTTGCTGAGGTCGCTCCGGGACGATTCGTTTGCCATCGTGTGGATGCTGTAGGAGACAAACGCATAAGGCTTCGTGGCGACGGAAATATATATGGTACGGAAATATGTCGAAGAGAGGATGTAAGAGCCATGCTCGATGCAGTCATTCGCAAGGGTACACTATGGAATCTTGAGACGTCGCGTGTATGGCATATCTATTCTTGGCTCTGGGTTCGTCTCCTTGGAGTGCGCAAGCATCTACTTGCCATCTATCGCATCTTCTGGATGCACCAGTTGCCTCGCAGAGTAAGCCGCCACATACCTTTTAAGTCAACCCTCAAACGTTTTTTCAAGAGGAAAGAAAAAAAAGATTACTAATTTCAGAAACATATACATAATATGAAAATTAAAGACGGATTTGAGTTGATGACAATATGTGACCAGAACATTATCATCTCTCACGGAGTACAGAACATCAACTTCTCAAAGGTTATAACACTCAATGAGTCAGCTTCTGTTGTTTGGAATGCCATGGTAGGCAAGACATTCACCGTAGCAGACGCAGCAAAGGCTCTTACAGACGAGTATGAGGTTGACGAGGCAACTGCTCTTGCAGATGCTGAGAAGCTCGTGAATGACTGGATTGATGCCGAGATAGTAGAAAAATAATAATAATGAATAATTAGTAAGGTGTAATGAATAATTGAAAAA
>JAGCWG010000574.1 GCA_017961965.1 Bacteroidaceae bacterium
CTTGACGGACAGCACATAGACCTGCCTGACACTGACCTGTTCTGAGTCATATCAAGAGACGTATATAATGACATTATTGATAATGGTAAATGTCGTATTGCAAATACTGATTATAGACTTGTTGGTACGGATGGAAACCTTCTGCATATAAAGGATGATGCAGAAGGTACAGAGATGTGGATAAGGAAGGACATCAACCTTCCTATCATCATGCGCATAGCCAACAATCCTGCCGAGATTAACTATGAGGTTCAAATCGTGGAATGATGGTAGTTGCTTATTATAAACTTTTTATGACAAACTAGCCTTCACGAAAGAAGTCGAGCATTTCGAATATTTCGTCCTTTGTAGCTGTCTGATTGATGCGAATATCGCCTATATTACCAAGGAGAGTGAAATTGATTATGCCAGCAGAGTTCTTCTTGTCGTGAGTCATATACTCAAAGAGTTCCTCATAATCGTCACAGGTGATAGGAAGAGTACCATAATTTTCCTTGATGAAACGTACCGTTTGACGCATCTTATCTGTAGGGAAACCTGTCTTTACACATGAGAGGTAAAGTTCACAGATGATACCCCATGCAACAGCATAGCCGTGGAGATAAGGCTTACGTGTGAGTGCCCAACTCTCGAAAGCGTGTCCTGCTGTATGTCCAAGATTGAGTGCCTTACGTATGCCATGTTCAAATGGGTCTTCCTCAACCACTTTCTCCTTGATGGCAACACTTGCTCCTACCATCTGTCCGAGAAGTGGGTAATCCACGTTGTCAAGGTCAAAGTTGAGAAGCAATCCAAAGTCAGTATAGTCCTTACCATCGGCAGAAGGTTCTCCCTTCAGTTTGTCACTTACAAGTAAGCCATGTTTTATCATTTCGGCATATCCTGAACAGATGTTCTCGTGGTCGAGTGTCTTGAGAAACTCAGTATCTAATATTACCGTTTCAGGTGAGTTGAACACGCCAATCTCATTCTTCAGTCCATTGAAGTTGATGCCTGTCTTTCCACCAACACTCGCATCAACCATAGAAAGAAGTGTAGTAGGTATGTTTATGTATTTTATTCCTCTCTTGAATGTGCTTGCAGCAAAGCCACCGAGGTCAGTAACCATTCCTCCACCAAGGTTCACCATGAGTGAATGGCGAGTACCACCACCATTACCCAGTTGTGTCCATACGCTTGCAAGTGTCTCAAGAGTCTTGTGTGTGTCTGTTGCACCTATAGTAATGATGATAGCATCCTTGAGGCAAGGGATATCCTTGACTACAGGATAGCAAAGAGCCTGTGTAGTCTCATCTGTAAGTATAAACAGTTTGTCGTGCTTGACAGATTCAACAGCCTCTGTAAGCGTTGTCTTAATATCTGTCGAAATGATTACTTTGTTCATGTCGTATATTTATCTCATTTATATTATCCAACTATTATGTGTAAACTCAAAAACTTAAGAACTTAAAAACTTAAGAACTTAAAAACTCAAGAACTCAACTTTTAACTCTCCGAAGGAGTTTACATTTGTCCTGACTCAATCAAAAGGATGCAACGCTCTGTGAGGCGATCGTCGCACTCAGCATCGTACTCTTTTTTGAGGCTTGCTCCGAAGAGGCTTGCGAAGGTGTTGTAGAAACCAGCCTTGAAACTACCCATGTACATCTTGATGAGCTCGTAACTTGTGTGGTTACATTGACGGTCAATAAGCTTAATGAGTAGTTTTCCCTGTGAAAAGGTCAGTTTCTTGAGCCTTGGAGTATATTGTTTTTTTAGTTCCTTTTCCGCTTGTTTCATGTATTCGTCCCTTGCTTTTTTATCTGGTAGCGAGTCAAGGTGAGCGATGGTCTTGTCAAGTGTTTGTTTTATCTCGCAAGCAATAGGATAGACTTTCTTGATGTTATTGGCTATCTTATAGTATTTCCTTGCCTCACGTGCATTTTTGAACACCAATTTCTTGAATACATAGAAGTCAGAATATGCAAAGCTTGGTATCATTTCTCCATTATCCTCTACCATACCTGTATAGTAGCAGCCATGCGAAAAGATAGGCGCCCCAGTCATGTCTAAATCATTCTGACGGGTTGCCTCTATTCGCTGAGCATTCATACTTGATGATAATGTCAGGAATAGTAATGTGATGAATATGTACCTTTTCTTGTGGGTCATTTTATTTAATTCGTATGCAAAAGTAGTAAGATTTTTGTTTTCTGATAACGCTATCACCTATAAGAGGTGTATTTTTACATATTTTTAATATTCTATTAATATATTTATGCTTAGTTTTATTAACTTTGCGTGTTTTTTAACCAAAGAGAAATTTTAAAAATGGCAAAGAAAGAAGAATTGACCCCAATGATGAAACAGTTCTATGATTTAAAGGCAAAACACCCAGATGCTTTGCTTCTGTTTCGTTGTGGCGACTTCTATGAAACATATAATGAGGATGCTGGTGTGGCAGCAGAGATTCTTGGTATAACTCTTACCAAGCGAAGCAGCGTTGCTGGAACAAGCGCAAGTGGTACGGCTATGGCAGGTTTCCCTCATCATGCTCTTGACACATATTTGCCAAAACTTATCCGTGCAGGTAAGCGTGTTGCAATATGCGACCAACTTGAAGACCCTAAACTTACCAAGAAACTTGTTAAGCGTGGTATCACGGAACTTGTTACTCCAGGTGTGGCACTCAGCGACAATGTGCTGAACTATAAGGAGAATAATTTTCTTGCATCCGTTCACTTCGGCAAGACGACTTGTGGTGTTGCCTTCCTCGACATCTCTACTGGTGAGTTCCTTACTGCAGAAGGAACGACCGACTACATAGACAAGCTTCTTGTGAACATTGCCCCTAAGGAGGTACTCTACGAGAGAGGCAAGAAACTAATGTTCGAGGGAAACTTCGGAAGTAAGTATTGCGTGTATGAACAGGACGACTGGATTTATACTGACGAGACGGCATACAAGAAGCTTACTACACACTTTGGTACAAAAAACCTCAAGGGATTTGGCGTGGAGCACCTGAAGAACGGTATCATCGCTTCTGGTGCCATACTTTTCTACCTTGAGCATACTCAACATACACAGGTATCACATATCCGTAACCTCCAGCGCATAGAGGAGGATAAGTATGTGCGACTTGACCGATTCACCATTCGTAGTCTCGAACTTGTAGGCTCAATGAATGAAGGCGGAACGAGCCTGCTTGACGTAATAGATAAGACAGTAAGCCCAATGGGTGCACGTATGCTACGCCGATGGATGCTCTTCCCTCTGAAGGATGTGAAGAAGATTAGAGACCGTCAGGACGTGGTGGAATATTTCTTCCGTAAACCAGATTTCCGTGATTCCATAGAGGTGTATATGCGACAGATAGGTGACCTCGAACGTATCGGTTCGAAGATTGCTGTTAATCGTGCTACTCCTCGTGACATGGCACAGCTGAAGAATGCCCTCAACGCCATCGAGCCAATGAAGCAGTTATGTCTCGACTCAGAAAGTGAGAGCCTTCGTGCCATAGGTGAGAAAATGGATGCATGTATCGAACTTCGTGATAGGATTACTCACGACTTGGTGGATAATCCTCCTGCTGCACTCGGTAAGAAACAGGCAGTCATAGCAAACGGAGTGAGCAATGAACTTGATGAACTCCGTAGCATAGCATTCAGCGGAAAAGACTATCTACTACAGATACAGGAACGTGAGACAGAAGCAACTGGTATTCAGAGCTTGAAGATTGGCTTTAATAACGTCTTTGGCTACTATATTGAGGTACGCAACACATACAAGGACCTCGTGCCACAGGAGTGGATACGTAAGCAGACACTCACACAGGCAGAACGATACATCACTCAAGAACTCAAGGAATACGAAGAGAAGATTCTTGGTGCAGAGGATAAGATAGATGTCATAGAGGCACAACTATATGGCGAACTTATAGCATACGCCAACGAGTTTATTGCAGCCATACAGAGCAACTCAACGCTTGTGGCTAACCTCGACTGTCTTCTCTCCTTTGCCACTTCTGCCATGGCCAACAGATATAACCGACCAGTTGTAGATGACAGCCTCGTGATAGACATCAAACAGGGTCGTCACCCAGTTATCGAGCGTCAACTTCCTATTGGCGAGCAGTATGTACCTAATGATGTGTACCTCGATTCAGAAACACAGCAGATAATCATACTCACAGGTCCTAACATGGCAGGTAAATCGGCTCTCTTACGCCAGACAGCACTCATTACACTCCTTGCCCAGATAGGTTCATTTGTACCTGCTGAAAGTGCACGCATAGGCTTGTGCGACAAGATATTCACACGTGTTGGTGCAAGCGATAATATCTCACTTGGAGAATCAACATTCATGGTAGAGATGAACGAAGCGGCGAGCATTCTGAACAACATCACGGAACGTTCACTCGTACTGTTTGATGAGCTTGGAAGAGGTACTTCAACTTACGACGGTATCTCCATTGCGTGGGCAATCGTAGAGTACATACACGAGAACCCAAAGACACATGCACGTACGCTTTTCGCTACACACTATCATGAACTAAACGAGATGGAGAACCTCTTCTCTCGCGTAAAGAACTTTAATGTGTCTGTACGAGAAGTAAACGGAAAGGTCATCTTCATGCGTAAACTCATGCCTGGAGGTAGTGAGCACTCTTTCGGTATTCACGTAGCAAAGATAGCAGGTATGAATCCTGCCGTGGTGAAGCGAGCAGAGCAAGTGCTCAAGGACCTTGAACGCAACAACTCAGGTGAATCGGTATCGAAACCTGATACAACAGCCATACAGGCAGCCCCAGCAGGCAGTCAGCTCAGTTTCTTCCAACTTGACGACCCAGTCCTCTGCCAAGTACGTGACGAGATACTCAATATAGATGTAAACAATCTCACGCCACTCGAAGCACTTAACAAGCTGAATGAAATAAAGAAAATTGTAAAGGGAAAGTGATTTGATTAATATATACTTCACGCTTACCAACGACAATGTTGGTGAGCGTGATTTTTTTGATTGTAAGTAATTTGTGTGTTGTATTATGTATTGTACTTCTTTGCAGCAAAAGGTAATCAATGTGAAAATATATTTGATGATGACTAATCGTTATTGAGTATTCTGACGGAGAATATAGATACTCAATAGTTGGTATGGCAGTATAAAATTGTACTCATTGATGGTGAAATTTGATACTCATAAATGGGTAAATTGAGGTTGGGCGATTGCTATTAATAACTATAATCAATACCTTTGCAAAAAAAACAGATTGAAATATATGAACAAGAGAGTATTGTGGATGATGACTCTCCTTTTATGTGGTAAAATGCTATATGCCCAAAGTGTGGGTATGGAATATATCACGGAGTTACAGACAGATTTTAAGGGTGAAAGTAATTTTGTAAACTATCTTAGGCTTAATGGTGAATTGCCATTGTCAGAGCGTGTTAAACTAAGGGCTTCAACCATTAGTGCAGCCAAATCGAATGAAGCGTATATTGCCAATGATATTCAGGGGGCGTCAAACATTGAGATTGACAACCTTTCGCTTGCTTTGTTCGTAGCTTGTGTGGAGTGGGATATAGATGCTCATAACAATGTGTTGTTTGGTGTGCATAATATGAATGAAGACTTCTTTGCAAGTGATATCACAGGGCTGTTTACCAATAGCTCATGTGGTATTTATCCTACCATATCATTAAATTATTCTATTGCAAATTATCCTGTGGCATCAGTTGGCGTGCGCTATAGGCATGATGATGAACGTTTTGGCTTTGTTAGTGCTCTTTATAATGGCGTCGGATATAACAAATTTACAGGGCGTGAAAACGTGTTCCGTGTATGTCCTGAGAGTGATGGAGTGTTTGCTCTCGCACAGGGTGAATACAAGCATGATGACAGTCATTATTTCCTTGGGGGAGGCTTGCACTATGGCGACCCAAGTCACACAAATGAACGTAAGACACGTACCACGGTATGGACGTATGCTGAGCAGAAAGTGACGAACTCATTCACTCTCTTAGGTGGTTATTCACATGCTTTTTGCTCGGATAGTTACTGCCATGATTTTGTAGGGCTTGGCGGGAGACTGACCATAAAGAACGCCGAATTCGGACTTTTTTCTGACTATGCTCACTTTGAGGACATAGACGAATGGGCAACCGAGCTTACCTGTAAGATTCATCTCTCTGAGCATGTGTATGTTCAACCAACAGCCCATTTCATATCACAGGACACGAAGAGCTCCGTCGTTGGCGTCTTACGACTTGGGGTGGAGCTGTAGGGATGTTTGGAAGTGAAAAGGAAAAAAGAGTAAAAAGAGGAGTAAAGAAACGAATGTTTTGATGGTTGTAATCTCAAATCATTCGTTTCTTTACTCCTCTTAATATATTATAACGTGTCATAACTACAGAATTATCACAGTAGAAACTCATCCACGTTATTGTTTGTGATAACCTTAAAGGTGGCGTTAGGATATGCTTTTGTAAATGATTCTGGTGCATTTACATTTGCTTTCTTTGGATTCCACTTGAATTCGTATGCGCATAACTTGCCGTCCTCCTCTTCCAAAAGGTCTATCTCCTTTTGTTGCTGAGTACGCCAGAACCAAAAATTTGTGAAGCTGTCGGAGTACATATTTTTCTTCATCCTCTCACTTATCACGTAATTTTCCCATAAAGCACCTACGTCAGCCCTGTTCTCTATGTTGGAGAAATTGCCAATTATGGCGTTTCTTATTCCCAAATCCCAGAAGTATATCTTGCGGCTTGATTTAAGCTCATTTCTTAGGTTGCGTGAGAAGCTTCCAAGACGGAATATCACGTAGCTTTTTTCCAGTACATCCACGTATTTCTCTACGGTCTTAGGGTCAAGTCCTATGAGTTGTCCCACCTCCTTGTATGAGACCTGCTCTCCTATCTGATGTGCAAGTGCCTGAAGCAGTTTGGTAAGTTTGTCATGTTTAGAAATACTGTCAAGAGAAAGTATGTCGCGATAGAGATTGCTGTCTGACAACTCCTTAAGTATGGTCTTCTCATCGCC
>JAGCWG010000575.1 GCA_017961965.1 Bacteroidaceae bacterium
GATGTTGCAGAAAGAGCTTTTTTCTACATCGAACAAGAGCATGGCAGAAAAGAAGCCGTTAAGTTCCTAAAAGAAATGATGAAAGACGAGGAAGACGCTGACACCATTAACGATTATAAAGAAACGATAAAGGTTATTCTGGATGAAAAGAATTGGGAAGCTCCTACTCGCATGCTATATTCCGTCGAAATCCCAGAGGATAACGGCAGCAACTACCTTTCGTGGGATAAACCAATAACCGATAAACAGGCACAGACTATTGAGAGCAAACTTGTGGAGAACGACATATTCTTAGAGAATAGTCGTAATGTGTATGAGTCAATACTGAACGGACTTTCCGATAAGTCTATGATGCCTCCATTTGAAGAGTGGATTCAGGACAGAGCAAGTGTGATTGCCATATCGGGCAAGGAGAACGGACAGCGTTTGTATAAGGAGTTTGAGAATATGCTTGGCTCTGATAAGGAAGCGTCTGAATTCTTAGGTAGTATCGGCTTTGTCGGTGTCGTATATCCTGCTGAATACCGTAGTGGCGGTCGTGAGGATAATGCTCACAACTACGTTATCTTTGATGATTCCAACCTTGCTATCACGGACAAGGTAAGTTTCTCAAAGAAAGAAACTGACGACAAGGAAAGACCTCACTTGTATGGTGGTCTGTACTCAAATGCTGAAAAGGCTGTACTTGACATCAAGCAGAACAAGGCAACAGCAGACCAGTGGCTTAATATGTTGAAGAACAATGGCGGTCTGAAAGAGGGAGAAGACAAGTGGATGGGTCTCTCTGACTGGTTAAAGCTCCGCAGGGGTATGACAACTAAGGATGAGGTTCTTGACTTTATCCGCAAGAATACTGTTGAGATAGAGGAGGTGAACTATACTGAAAGCGAGGATGCTCCAAAGGAAGTACAGGACAAGTTTGACAAGTACATGAACGAACTCGGAGACGAGCAGGAGGCTTGGGACAGACTTGTGGATGAATACGGAGACGACTTTGATATTGCATTCTGGGTTGATGAAGGCAAGGTACTTATAAATAATGCAGAAGCGGCAAATACTTTGTTTGACATTCCTGCACGACCTATTGACGACGCTCGCCTACTCTACACCACAAAGGGATTGAAGAATAAGCGTGAAGTTGCTCTTACCGTTCCTACGATTGAGGCATACAACGAAAATGACGAGACTCACTTCGGAGATGCAGGCGAAGGACGTGCCGTTGCATGGTGTCGCTTTGGTGAGACCACGGATGCAGACGGAAACCGTGTTCTTGTTGTCGATGAAGTACAAAGTAAGCGTCATCAAGACGGTAGGGAGAAGGGATATAAGAAGGAAGCTCCACAAGACGCTCCACAAGTTGTAGCGTATGAGAGCGCAAAGAAAGCTCTTGATGATTATATGGAGCAACTTCGAGAAAAGTATGGTCGTACAGATTTAAGTTACGGATTAGAAAAAGAAGAACGGACAAAACTTAACGAACTTCACGACAAAGAATTAAAAGCACGAATTGACCGCAATCGTTATGAGCAAGCAGAGCATTTCGGCAACTTCTCTTCTCCTGTTCCTACCGCTCCATTTGACAAGAACTGGCATGAGCTTGTCATGAAGCGTATGTTGCGTTATGCAGCAGAGAATGACTACGACAAGGTGGCTTGGACAAGCGGAGAGCAGCAGGCAGAAAGATACAATATCGGCAATGTGGTCAACACTATAGATGTGAGTCCATACGAGGCACAGTCTCATAACGAAGTTGACGGTTTCGATGTTGACATACATGTGAATGATGCAGACACTAAGACTTTGTTCGTGTCAAAGGATGGTGTTATCTCTGGAGGTGAGTTTGCAGGAATGAAACTTGCTGACGTATTAGGAAAGGAATTGGCAAACGACATTCTTTCAACCACAGAATACAGAGAAATTGATGGTAAAGACCTTCGTATTGGTGGCGAGGGCATGAAGGGTTTCTATGACAAGATTCTTCCTAACTACATGAACAAGTTCGGCAAGAAGTTCGGTGCAAAGGTCGGTGTCGTTACTCTTCCTGATGTCGAAGAAGCAGGACGTGAAATGTGGTCTGTTGACGTGACTCCAGAAATGAAGCGCACGGCAATGGAGGAAGGTTTCCCTATGTTCTCGAAGAAGGAACGAGAAGAGCATATTGAAAAAGCCAACAAGAAGTTTAATGAGGAAATCGACAAGTTTACTATCCCTGACGCAGACAAGTTTAACTTCAAGTTGGGTCGTCCTTCCGAGACATTGATTGCTGCTGGAGTTGCAGACAAACCTATATTGTTATATGGAAACAAACTTGCCAAGAAGATTGGTAAGCATGGTTTCAAGGCAGAGGATTTGAAAGACTTACCAAAGAAGATGGAAAATCCTATTGCTGTGTTTAACAATTATGGTAATGACGATAATCGTTCCATTTTAACAGAGCTTACAACAAGTCAAGGAAACGTACTTGTTGCTGTTAATGTCGGAAAGAACAACTATGCGGACTTCAACATTGTTGCAAGTGCATTTGGTAAGGGTCAAGACAAGGTTATTGACTGGTTCAAGAGAGGATATGCCACATATATAGACAAGAAAAAAGCTCTCAATTATTTGTATTCGTCCGCACCAATTGCGGCAACACCAAATAATAAAGAGCTTTATGATGCTGCAAATGTAGTAAAGTCTTTTGACGAAGCAAAATTCTGGAATGACTATAATACAAGCCAGACTAAAAATAATGCTTCTGTAAGTGCAAATAATAATAATTTGCAAAGTGCAGTTGACAATTCGGGAGTAAACTTTTCGGCAGACGAGAATGAGCCATTCGAGCGTGATGCAGCAGGCAGACCTAAGAGCATTAACATTACGACATCAGAAATCCTGACAGATGAAGGTAGAGCAAAGTATAATGCTTGGGCAAATGCTGTAAAGGAATGGGACAAGGCACATCCTCTGGATATGAAGAACCGTAAGGCAGCTGCCAAGGCTGTTGCAAGCGTGGTAAGGGAAGCTCTCAAAGGTGGAGGACTGAACGAAGTAGAGACAGCAGAACTGAACAAGTTCCTCAATACGATGTCTAATACTTCGACTACCAACATCATGGATATGTCAAGTCGAGCATTCAAGGTGGCAGCAGGCGCAATTTCTAAGGCGCACGACAAGACTATAAACAAACTTCTCAGCCTAAAACTTACCGACAAGAACGGTAAGAATATGTCTGTTGCAGGTAGTGTAGATTACAACGCTCAGGAGATATTCAAAATACTCAAAGAAAACTGGGACAACTTCGATAGCGATGCAGTTAACAAGCGTATTGAATATCTCAATAAAAAGATAGGCAAGCACGCAGAAGACGTGGCAGAAGGAAAGACTCCTGATGAACCTTGGACACAAGATGATTCAAACGAACTTACTGCCCTTGAAACATTGTTGCATAATAAGACTGTCAAGGATATTGGCAACGAGATTAAGGAAATCATCGGTGAGCAGAAGTCACTTGAAGCACAGAAGAAGGAAAACTATCAGAAGTATAAGAATGCAGAAATAAGTCCTGACACATACAAGTCAAAGCGTGACAGCCTCGAAGCAGAACTTGAATCCCTCGACAAGGAACTTAACGAACGTCTTAATGCTAAAATTGATGCAGAGCAGGCAGTAATAGACAAGCTCACAGAGATAGCAGAAGGAGGACGTGAGGACAAGAAGTCTTGGCAGGAAAGGGAA
>JAGCWG010000576.1 GCA_017961965.1 Bacteroidaceae bacterium
ACATACTTTAAGTCACCAGCCTTAGGTGTCAGTCCGTTGACAAGAGGAAGCTTGCTAACGTCCTCACCTTTCTGCACAATACCATCGAACTTCAGTCCATAGAAAGAACCGAGTGACTCGCCCTTGCGAAGTATATTCTGTGTGTCCGAGCCTTCAGGCACATCTTTCGTTCCACGCATATACGTGATGGTGTTCTTGTTGTAAGCTATATTGGCAGAAGCAGTCCACGTCAAGCGACGACGCTTGAGAAGCGTTCCGTTGACAGCAAACTCTATACCTTTGTTCTCGACATTACCCACATTCTGATATTGTGTCGTAACACCTTCAGCGAATCCAAGTGGTACGTTGAGCAGAAGGTTGGAAGTTTTCTTGTAATATGCATCCAACACAAAGTCAAGACGGCTATGGAAAAGGCCTAAATCAATGCCAAGATTGTACGAAGTCAACACCTCCCACTTCAAGTTTTTATTTTCTGTAGTCTTCTTGGAGTAAGACGATGAGCCTGCGTATGAACCCGTATCGTAAACATTCATATATACCAGGCCTGGGATATTCTGATTACCCAGCGAACCATAGGAAAGACGTAGCTTCAGATAGTCGATGTTGCTCACATTAGCAAGGAATGCTTCCTTATCAACGTTCCACGAAAGACCAAGCGAAGGAAAGCATTCAAGCTGATGGTCATCTGCCACTCGATTAGTCTTGTCAGCACGGAACGTAGCCGTAGCATTGTAGCGGTTGAGCAGAGTGTAGTTCACACGCGCAATGATACTGTTCATCTCAAAATCATCTTTATCCGTCTTAGGCTTATATACGTTGTCACCATCACCAAGATTTTTGAACTTCAACGACTCATTGGTAAAGTGATCTGCCATGATGCAGTTGTATGCTGATGAAGAAGTCTCCTTAGTGTAACCCACCATAGCATCAACGTGATGGTTGTCGTTTATATCCTTATTGTATGTAAGCGTGTATTCCTGCATCCACGAATCGGTCTGGCGATTACCGATGCCACCTATACCCTGCGTAGCCAAACCAATGGATGTGTATGCTCCCGAGAAATAGTTCTGAGTCAGTTTCTCACTATTGTAGCCAACGGCAGCCTTGAAAGTGAAGTCGCCAATATGATATGTAGTCCATACGTTGGAGAGCAGATAGTTGTTGATACTTTCTGCCACACTCTTATCTACATCATATACAGGATTGGCTGCATGGTCACCAATGGCAAAATAAGCATACTCGTATGGGTTATTGAAATTGTACGAACCGTCAGCATTATACACAGGCACTACAGGTGGCATAAGCAACGCATACACAAAGCTACTTGTAATACCTTCAGAGAAAGGTGAAGAGTTAAACACCTTCTCCTGAGTGGTAGTAAGACCTTCCTGCTTGCTTCTGCCATAAGTGGCATTGACTCCAAACTTCAATCCCTTCTGCAATTCCCACTCAAGGTTAGTGTGGAAATTGTATCGCTCAAAGCCCGTATTACGAATGATACCATCTTGGTCAGTATAGTTGGCAGAGAATGTATAGCGACTCTTCTCCGTGCCACCATTGATGGACAACTCATGCCTCTGCTGTATGGCTGTACGCAACATTGCATCCTGCCAGTCAGTACCTTTGCCAAGCGAAGCAATCTGTTCATCTGTATATCCACCCTTATTATTGAAATAATCCTTCTGGAACTGTGCCCACTGCGAAGCATCGAGCAAGTCAAGCTTCTTGGTAATCGTGCTTGCACCAATACTGTAGCCATAGCTGACGCGCGCTTTCTTATCACCCTGCGTACCCTTCTTAGTTGTGATAAGCACAACGCCGTTTGAGCCACGTGCACCGAAGATGGCAGTTGCACTTACATCCTTCAGCACCTCGATGCTCTCGATGTCGTTAGGGTTGATTGTTGCCAAAGGATTGAGACTACTCTCAATTGCACCAAGTCCAGTACCTCTCAACGATTCATCCTTATAATATATGAAGCCATCCACAACGAACAATGGGTCATTGCTCGCATGTACCGAGTTACAACCACGAATACGAATACTGCTCTCCGCACCCGGCTGACCACTGGCAGCCGTTACGTTGAGACCAGGTACCTGACCGCTCAGTGCAATATCAAGAGTAGCAGATGTGCTGTTTTCAAACACGTCAGCCTTGACTGAAACGACAGAACCTGTCAACTGTGTACGGCTCTGAGTTCCATAACCCACAACCACCACGTCGTTCATCAGGTTACGGTTTTCAGTCAGCTTAACCTCTATCTCTTCTTCGTCATCATACACAGTAACGTCCTGCTTCTTATATCCAGTGAACGTGATGCTCAACTTGACTGGCAGTTTGTTCACATTAATTGAGAACTCGCCATCGAAGTTAGTCACCACGCCCTTGGCATCACCGTACTTTACGGTTGCACCTATAATAGTTTCACCTGTTGCAGCATCTTTTACCACACCTGTTATTGTCTGCCCGACTGCTGTCAGGAATGATATGACACTCAGTGCCACCGTTGTAATAAATCTGTTTCTTTCCATGTTTTCGTACTTGTTTTGTTTATCATCATTCCTCTCTTCATTAGTCACCCTCCCCATAGAGGAGGAGGGATGGGGAGAGGGTCTTCTTTTCTTTTTTGGCTGCAAAGGTACTGCCTTTTCTTCTTCTCCGAAATCCCTTTTGTGGGGTATATACATACCATAAACATGGGATTAAGAGACAAAACGCACTGTTACGCCATGTATAGTAGAAATATTTTCTAAAAATATGTGATATTATTGGGAGAAAATGCTGATAACACTAACTTTGCACCCGAAATAACAACACAAAGTATAAAGAATATGGCAGAAAGACAGATTATATTAGCAGACAACCAAGATATCACAAGGTTTGGTATCAGAAGCATCGTCCGCAACGCTATGCCAGAAGTGAATGTGGTTGAGGTGGCAAAGCGTTCCGAACTCATCAGCGCACTGAAGGAAATACCAGAGTCTGTAGTCGTGATTGACTACACATGCTTTGACCTTGGCAGTAGTGACGAACTGCTCAACCTGAGCCAGCGTTTCTCTTCATCCATGTGGGTACTGTTCTCCGATGAACTGACAGAGCAACTCATCCGTCGCCTCAGCGTCGAGCAGCAGTTCTGTATGATATTGAAGGACGACTCTGCACAGGAGATTATCACGGCTCTCAAATGTGCCGTCACTGGTGTCCGCTTCCTCTGCCATCAAGTAACAAACCTCCTGCTTACTCCATCAGCACAAACAGAGAAGGACGACCCGCTCACATCTACAGAGCGTGAAGTGTTGCGTCTCATTGCCTTCGGTCGCTCAGTCAAGGAGATAGCAGCAGAACGTAACTCAAGCATACACACCATCACAACACATAAGAAGAATATCTTCCGCAAGATTCATGTCAATACAGTGTATGAAGCTACCAAATACGCACTCCGTGCAGGACTCGTGGAAATGGTAGAATACTATATTTAGGTTTTGTAATCTTTTGTAGTAAAAGGTAGTTAAAGGAAGTTAAAAGGAGTAAAAAGACGATAGCATAACGTCAGATTTACACCTTCGGTTCAGGACGGAATACACAGATTACATACAACAATCGTCTCTTTACTTCATTTTACTCCTTTTTACTTCTTAAAGTTTAATCTCAGGATAAAAAATGGATAAATCAACAATCGCAATTGACACTAAACTGCCATGGCAGGATGCATACGGCTCAATAGCAATGCCTGTGTATCACACTGCTGCCTACGAGTTTGAGACTGCCAAGGATATGGCTGATGCCTTCTGTGGAAGGGTACTCGCACCTGACTATTCACGAGTGATGAACCCAACAGTCATGCACTTTGAAGATCAAGTGAAGGCTCTGACTGGTGCCGACAACGTGTTTGCATTTTGTTCTGGCATGGCAGCCATCACCAACGCATTCCTCACAGTCATCGAGTCTGGCAAGAACATCGTTACATCACGTCACTTGTTTGGCAACACCGTGGCTCTTATCACCAAGACATTTGCACGCTTTGGCGTAGAGACACGTCAGGTCGATTTACTCGACCTTGATGCTGTACGCAAGTCAATAGACAAGAACACGGCGTGCATATATCTTGAGATTGTGACTAATCCTCAGTTAGAGGTTGCCGACATACCAGCATTGGCTAAGATTGCACATGAGAATGGTATTCCTCTCATTGCTGATACCACAGTCATACCTTTCACACAGTTCAGCGCAAAGGCACTTGGCGTAGATATCGAAGTGTTGTCATCCACTAAGTACATCTCTGGTGGTGCAACATCACTCGGCGGACTTGTCATCGACTATGGTACATTCCCTGAGGTGAATAAGCGCATCCGTTTTGAATTGCTCTTCAACATCGGCAGTTACATGTCACCTCATGCAGCATATATGCAGTCACTCGGACTTGAGACACTTGAGGCACGATACAAGATGCAGTCGGACAATGCTCTTGAACTTGCAAGGAAGTTGCAGACAGTAAAGGGCATACGTGTCAATTATATAGGACTTGAAGATAATCCTTTCTACGCTCTTGCTCAGCGTCAGTTTGGCAAGACGGCAGGTGCAATGCTCACCATTGACCTTGCCGACCAAGAGGCTTGTTTCCGCTTTATCGACAACCTGAAGCTTATCCGTCGTGCCACAAATCTCTTCGACAACAAGACACTTGCCATCCATCCGTACAGCACCATCTTCGGTAACTTTACTGATGATGAGAAACGAGAGATGGATGTTAAGGACACGACTATCCGCATATCCGTAGGACTGGAAAATGTTGATGATATCTTCGAGGATATTGTACAGGCAGCTAACTAATTATACAGTTTGGTAGTTAACGGAAGTTAGCAGGTAGTTAATAAGAAGTAAACGGACGACACTCTGTATAGTATCAGTTTCGTCTAAGTAAAAAGCGAACAATCATTCGTCCGTTAACTCCCGTTTACTCCAATTAACTCCCATAAACATAAAAATGAGATTACGAGCTATGACATACGACTTTGACAAACCTATAGAGCGTAGAGGCACAGGTGCACTCAAGACTGACGCTCTTCAAGAAAGATACGGACGTGCAGACCTTTTGCCACTTTGGGTAGCTGATATGGACTGGGAGACACCTCAGTTCATAACTGATGCATTGAAGGCACGTCTCGAACACTCACTGTTTGGATATACCATCGAACCAGAGGACTATTGGCCAACGGTGCAGGAATGGATATGGAATCATCATCAGTGGCGTGTGGAACGTGAGTGGCTATCTTACATACCAGGCGTGATGAAGGGAGTGGGTATGGTCATCAATTTCTTCCTCAAACCTGATGAGAAGGTCATTGTCATGCCTCCTATATATCATCCGTTCTATCTCACTCCGCAGGGCAACAAACGTGAAGTGGTGTGGAGCCCGTTAAAGGGTGATAAGATTGACTTTGACAATCTCGAAAAGGTGTGTGACGACAAGTGCCGCCTACTCATGCTTGCCAACCCTCACAATCCTATGGGTATCGTGTGGGACAGAGAGACACTTCAGCGTGTTGCACACTTTGCCAAGGAGCATAACCTCATTGTCATAAGCGATGAGATACACTGCGACCTTGCACTCTATGACAACAAGCACATTCCGTTTGTCACCGTGAGCGATGAAGCTGCCGAGGTAGGCATTACGTTCAGTGCGCCTACCAAGACATTTAACCTTGCAGGCATAGTAAGCTCTTGGTGCATCATTCCTAATGACAAGCTTCGCAAACCGTTCTATAGGTGGATGGTAGGTAATGAATTCAATGAGCCAAACATGTTTGCGCCTATCGCAACCATTGCAGCGTTGAAGAATGGTGAGGAATGGAGACAGCAGATGCTACGCTACATCGAAGGCAATGTCGAGTTTCTCATTGGCTACTGTGAGGCGCATATTCCTCAGATTAAGCCACGTCGTCCACAGGCTTCTTACCTCGTATGGCTCGACTGCCGTGCTTTGGGACTTGACCACAGTGCACTCGTTGACCTCTTTGTCAATAAGGCACATCTTGCCCTCAATGATGGTGAGATATTCGGCAAAGAAGGTGCGGGCTATATGCGTCTCAACGTGGGTACACAGCGTGCCGTTCTTGCGC
>JAGCWG010000577.1 GCA_017961965.1 Bacteroidaceae bacterium
AACATTTATAGGCTGTGGTAAAAGGTTTTACCACAGCCATCTAAAAAAGATTTATGTGTCTTTTTAGTAAATCAGACGATTTTATCAAAACATATCAGTTACGCTTCATCATTTCGACTCTCTTATTAACCATTTCTGTAAAGTCGGCTTTATTTATAACCTTTCCTTCTGTTGGCTTTATAATATCACCTTCTACCACATCGTTTATCTCAGTTGCTGTATATGTTTGTTGTCCATTGTCAAATTGTAATACCAACCCGTTTAGACCACATGCAATTGGTTCATCTTTAAGCGGAATATGTGGAGTGTACCAAATGGTTGTTTTTTTATCTGAAGAAACAGCCTTAATACATTCAAACCCAAGGATGATTTTCTTTTCACCCTTAACCTCAGTGAAGTCTGAAGAACGAATACTATCTACGACAATATATTCCTTTCCAAAGACAGAAGTTTTATCTAGAATGACGCCCTCATTATGATTCTTATATGTATAATTCTGCGCTTGTGCCAATGCTGCAGCATTTACATCTATTGTTTGGCCCATAAAAGTGATTTCCTGTTTTCCTTCACCAGGAATCAAACGATACTCACTCTCATTGTCCTTGAATTTAAGTCTATAATTCATTACTACATCCTTGTATGCATTAGCAAGACTGCTTCTCATTTGCTCATTTAATCCAGCAGTTGCAAACAAGTCTGGAGAATCGCTGTTATATACAGCCTGATATGTCACAGTTAATTCCTGTGCATGAGCCATAACCATCTGAAGAGTTATGGCAAGTAGAGAGAATAATTTTTTCATGTTAACTTATCTTATAAAATGTTTATTTAATATTTCATTGTTATTCCAGCAATAATATGACCAGGCAAATGCCAAGTAAGACTTTTAGACAGATAATAAGATGATATATTTCCTACCAATTGTCTTCGTTCGTTTATGTGTAGTATATCCGTTCCAGATACTTCTAAAACGAGTTTTTTTGACATGTTATACCTGAAATCAAAGCCATAATATACATTATTTGTCTTTGACTGATTAAGATTGAATGTCTGTAGTTTAGCATTAAAATCTGCATAAATATCCTTGTTTTGCCATGATACTAATGTAAGAATATCATTTGTCATATATTTATTTTCAGTTGGTGTTCCTGAATATTTCATATTCAAAGCCGACCATTCCATTTTACAATTAAACCCTTTCTTGAAAAATGTTCTCAATTGCAACATCATTTGAACATTATTCGAGGTCGTATTATAAAGAGTGCCAGCATTAAGCATAGGAGAATGTGTCTGATTATAATTTACATTATACCTGATATTTAATGGTAAATCAACAAATTTATATTCAACTGACGACATAAATGATAATGATGTCTCTTTGGCTCCTATTTTTTTCTCCGTAATATTTAGCACTCCTTCCTGTATGTTATTATTGCAAATAGGATTATTTATGAATTCATACGACAAAGTGTTAAGAAAATTCCAACCACTATATTGTAATGACAACAAATGAGAACATGATATCTTATGTGACGAACTGAAGAAACGATTAGCCGAACTTTTATACAGCTGATTATAGCTCTTTAGCCATTGACCGTCAAAAAGATTCATAATTGAATTTCTGTTTGTTCCGTATTTGTAATTTGTCATAATATAATGGAATGGCGTAAACTGGTACTTTGCCTGGATGAATGGAGAGAAAACATTCGATTTATTGTCATTAAAATCTTTTTTTATATTTGTACACACATTATTGTGAATATAACGCAATCTTACAGAATAAACAAATTTGCCCCTGTCTCGCCCTATTTGTACATCAGAAAACAAACTTGAGTAATTTAATTCCGAGTTCTCATTTTCATCTTTTATAGAATACTGTTCACAATCAAAAGCGCACAAGTTTTGTTTCTCTAAATCCCCATTAACAGCCAGACGCAAATAATAAGCATCATTTATTCTATACATATAGAACAATTGCATGGATATCGCCTTATTGTCATTTTCATAATAAAAATCACGTTTGTCGTCAAGATTCAATCCTTTAAGAAATGATAAATCCGAACTTTTGAAATCATACCTTTCATTATTATTTTTTAAAGTCTGATTGATTGAGAAACTCAAAAGATTTTTACCCAAGCGTTGTGCTAAAACAACAGCATTATTAATAGATAAAATATGTGACAATGAGTTGTATGATACAGGATTATACACTAATTCATTATTACCGCTTTTATCTTGTGAAGCATTTATCATGTTTCCTGTATATATAATACTAAAATTCTTATTCGGGATATAACACATTTTAAGATTCATCAAGCCATTATGCTGTCCTGACTTTTCTGTTAAACTTTCATGATAATTAAATCCTGACATATACTCATAGTCTATCTCCTTATGAGAACGATAGAAATCATATCCATATACTCCACTAAAAGATATCTTGATTTTGTCGTTTGGGATATTGATATAATTCAGCGCAGCCATGCTGTTATTTCGTTGAGTAATATCCTTTTTATTATTTGTAAATGCAGAATAATCCTCAAGTTGTTTAGAGAGTTCTTCCGTCGGACTCTCTCCGCTCAATAGATTTTTATATCCACCATTGAACTGGATAATATCCTGGAATGAAAGTAAGCGTTCACCAACATTATTTGAAGACACAATTGTTGATAACATTTTTTTGCTTCCAATATAAATTGAGGAATTACGCATCTTATATTTATTTACAACCCCTCCATACCCTTCTATTTCACCTTTTATCCTGTTACGTGATTTTTCGTCAAAGCCTACATTTACCACAGTTTCATTTGATGTCTTAAAGCCATCAAAGATATTGTATTCAGAGTAATTGTCAATAACATCAACCTTTCTTACCGAATTGGCAGAAATATTATCCATAGGAATAGATGTGTTACCCTGAAATAAATCCTGGCCTTCCAATAAGATACGACTTACATGCTTGCCATTAGCCGTTATACTCTTAGAATTTTCATCAACCCTGACATTTGGCAATTGATTAAGAACATCTTTAAGATTCCTTTCGCTTCCTGACACGAAATGATTTACAATATATGTTGTAGTATCACCACTAACATTAATGCCAGTAGAAACGACTTTTACCTCTTGTAACTGTTGAGCATCATCAATAAATAACTCAATATTGATTTTTGATTGGTTCCAGATTATTATTTTTTTCAGAGCCGTACTACTACTAAGATAAGTAGCCTTAACATAGTAGCTTCCTTTAACCACTCCATCAAAGACAAACTTTCCATCATCATCCGTATATGTCATCTGAGCAATACTTGTGTCTTTTTGATGGAGCAATATAACTTTAGCCGTGGCAAGAACACATGAGTCGCTATCAAACACTTTACCACTCACATGTCCTTGTCCACTCGCTAAAATATACGAACACAAGACGAATATTAATGTGAATAATATTCTCATATTTTTATGGATAATTTAATTAAACAGATCTTTAGAAATCCATCTTTTCATTGTTTTTAGAGTCACTCTATTTTTCGTTGCCAATGCCCCGTTATCATAAAGAACACATGCACATCTAAATGCAAAGTAAACTGTCAAATACAATATCAACAATGATAATATAATATTCATTGTGACACCTTGTTTCGCAAATATAGGAATTGATGCTATAGGGCTTGATAAAGGAATATCTATATATTGTGTTTCTGCATTTGATGTAACAATAGGAGATAAAACTCCCATAATCATTAGTGCCATTGGCAAAAATACTCTTTTCATAAGATAAATTCGATTAAGTTTTGTTGTAGATTTTTTTTGTTGTTTCAAATTTTCTGCTGCAAAGGTATTAAGTCTGACTCATCTGACAATGGAAAATTTGTACCAAGACGTAATCACCTTGTACCAATGTGTAACCCACATTTGTAACCTATTTGTACCCCCTCAATTCCGACTGCATATATAATTGATTATTTGCAACATAAACGTATAAAGATTTTATTATGGCACTATAAAACATATTAGAATCCGTAAAAACATTTTCATAAAATACTGCCATATAATTATTCAACATTACATTAAAATGATTAACTTTGCAGTCAAATTATAACAATTAACACGACTATGCGCTCAAAAATTACTCTTTTTTTATTAACCATTATCATTTCTCTTTGTTCTTGCACAGAACATAAGACGGAAATTTATGACGACATAAACACTTTATTGGAAACTAATCCTCGAAAGGGATTGGATAAAGTTCTATTGATGATAAAGCAGAACAAAGATAATAGTCAATATACAAAGATGAAACTTGCCTTATTGAAATATAAGGGTGAAGACAAATGTGATACACTACATAGAAGTGACTCGATAATCAAACCAATATACGATTTTTTTATGGATAATGGTAGTAATGGAGAAAAACTTGAAGTAAATTACTATATGGGAAGAACATATAATGATTTGCATAAATATCCATTAGCTATTACATACTACAATAAAGCCATAGAAATAGGTAACAACTACCAAATAGGCAGAACAGACTCTATGGTTCTTGCTAATGTATATTCTCAATTATCTGGTCTTTATGCTATTATCTCGGACAATAAAAATCGTGTAAAACTATCATATAAAGCTTTACAAATTCGTCAAAAATTAGGCATAGATGATATTTCTTCGTATGCACCATTGGCAACAGCATATAATTTTGCAGGGAAAACAGATAGTGCAACATTGTTACACAAACAATGTGTACTTAAAATATCATGTAAAAGTAATATTAATGACTACATGCTATATCTTGCAGAAGAACTGGATTTCTTCTGTGTTCATGACGAAACGAAGATGGCAGAGTGGACTTTTAATCTTACAAAATCCCTTAACCAAGATTCTATTCCGCCTTTTTTGAATTATTCAATTTCTTCATATTATGCTTTTGTACATTACGATAAAGACTCATGCTTGTTTTATGCCCAAAAGGCTTTTGACAAAGAGAATGATATAAAAAATAAAGCAAACTATGCTCAACGTATTGCAACAATATATGCAATGAATAAAGATTATCAAACAGCATTTAACTATGCTTATGATTATTTCCTTTTAGAAGACTCAGCAAAGACTTTGGAAAATATTGAAGCTAC
>JAGCWG010000578.1 GCA_017961965.1 Bacteroidaceae bacterium
AGGACTTTAATCAAACTTTTTCATACTGTACGGAAACTTTTTTTGCACTAAGGTGCCAATTAGAAAAACCTTTAAGAAACAGAACAAAAACAAGAAAAAACACTTTTTGGGTTTTCTTTGGTTTTCTTTGGTTTTCACCATGTTTTTCCAACTGGCCGCTTGGCGGCATAAACAAAAATACAAGTCAAACATAAAAAAATAGACGAAGAATATGGCACGATACATCAAACAGGAAGTGATAAACTTCCAGCAAGAGGGAAAGAAGAGATGCTTCTACCGCATTGCGTCACGTGGCAATGTGGGACAGGATGACCTGCTGGACGAGATGTGCGCCCACGGCAGGACGGGACTCAACAAGGGTAATGTGAAGGCGGTGCTCACCCTACTGGCAGAGACGATGCAGTATTTCCTCACCCAGGGTTACAGCGTCACGCTTGACGACATCGGCAACTTCAGTCTCTCGCTCGGACTGAAGGACGACAAGGAGGAGGAAGACCTCGACGGCAATGCACCGAAACGTAATGCCCAGAGCATACACGTGACGGGCGTGAACTTCAAGGTGAACAAGCGTTTTCTGCGTAACATCGACATCTACTGCAAGCTGGAGCGTGCTGGTGTGTCACGCATGAACCGTTCGCCATTCACCAAGGAGGAGCGCATTGCCAAGGCGGTGGAGTACATCAAGTCGCACGGCATCATGCGCATTGATGACTATGTGCGCATAACCAAGTTACCGAAGTCAACGGCAAGCAAGGAACTGAGGGACATCAGTCGCATGGATGACTCGCCTATCAAGTCATCAGGCCGTGGCAGCTCGTTGGTGTATCTGCTAAAGACCCAATAGAAAGAACATGTCTGCCGCTTGGCGCAGCTGTTTTTTTACTGAACCCGCCGCCAAGGGCGGGTTCAAAAAAGAAAAAAGTTTCAGTGCCGAAGCGGACGCTTCGGGAACGGTGACTCGTGGAAACGACACAAAAAAACAAAGAAGCTCCGCCAAATGGTGGAGCTTCTTCTGTTATCGTATGATGAGTGAGTGTTATTTCTTTGTCTTGAGCGTAACGGCAGATACTGGAGTGGCAAGTTTGCTGTTGACGCTTACCTTTATGTTGCCTGCCTTCTGCTGTGAACGCACGATGATGACGGCACGTCCCTTGTACGTTGTTACACGTGATGATGTAGTAGGCTCAATGTCCTTGAAGCTTGCAGATGCTGCTGCCATGAGTGAGCCTGCACCGCTTACACGAACATCGGCTGTGACATCAGCATCAGGCACTACGTTGCCATCCTTATCTATGAGTTCGAGGATGATGTAACCAAGGTCCTGACCGTCGGCTGTGAGTACCTTACGCTCTGGAGTCATTCGGAAAGAGTAAGGAGCAGATGCCGTGCGGATGATGCTGCTCTCAAGTTCCTTGCCTGAGGCATCGAGGGCAACAGCCTTGAGTTCGCCTGCCTCGTATGGAAGGGTGAAGGTAGTCTTGTACTCTGTTGCGAGACTTACGTCATGTGTTGCCACGAGCTTGCCGTTGAGGTAGAGCTGTACACGAGGTGCACGAGTAAATACGTCAACGTCGATGTTCTTGCCTTCATGTCCTTTCCAGTTCCAGCTTTCCCATGTTGGCCATACAGCCCATGATGTGCAGTGAATCTTGCCATAGTAGCCGTCAGGTTCACGAACACCCATGTACATGACGTGCTGCTTACCGTCTATCTTTGTCGTTCCTGTCCACAGGATACTGCGGTAGTGAGATATTGGCTTACGCCATCCTGTCATATCGACGTCGCCACAGTATGCTCCGTGATAAGGGAAATGCTTGGCCTGATAGTGTTCAACGGCTGCCTCACCCTTGTCAGGATAGAAGAACTGACCGATACCTGACTCACCAAGGTAGTCGAGACCTGTCCACACGATATCGCCAATGATATATGGATAGTCGGATGTACGCTTCCAGTTGCGGAAAGCATCACGAGGATAGCTCTCCGTCTGCCACATCACACGGCGTGGGTCACGCTCGTGGTCGCTGGCATGCTTATGTATCATGTAGTTGTAGCCCACGATGTCGAGAACCTCAGCATGAGGGTCGAATATCTCCCAGTCGCCAAACCAAGAACAGAGTGCCTCAGTCACAGGACGTGTCTTGTCGTGTGCAAGGATGGCAGCCTTAAGCTGGCGTGCCGTCTGCACCACTCTCAGTTCCCTGCGCTCGATGACCTCATTACCGATACTCCATGAGATGACGCTCGGATGATTGCGGTCGCGAAGCACCATTGCGCTTATGTCCTCACGGTAGCATGAGTCGATGAGAGTTGAGTAGTCGAAAGGTGTCTTGCTTGAACGCCATCCGTCGAAAGCCTCATCGATGACAAGCATGCCGATGCTGTCGCACGCATCGAGGAATGCACGTGTGGATGGGTTGTGTGAAGTACGGATAAGGTTGAAGCCTGCATCCTTCATCAGTCTCACCTTGCGTATCTCGGCACGGTCAAACGCCATTGCGCCGAGCACACCGTCGTCATGATGAACACACGCACCGTTGATGAGCAGCGGTTTGCCATTGAGCACAAATCCACGCTCAGCATCGTAAGTGAATGTACGTATTCCGTAGCTGACAGTCTCATGTCCAAGTGTTCTGCCACCCTCAGCGAGAGTTACCTCAGCCTTGTACAGTTCAGGAGACTCAGGACTCCAGAGGCGAGGATTGGCAACGTGCTTGTCTATCGTCACGGTCTTTGATGCGCCTGCAGCAAGAGTAACATCCTTGCTCTCGCCAAAGACAGAGACAGACACCGTGCGCTGCTGCTCAGACTCGTTCCTGACAGTCACGCTTGCTGAAACATCAGCACCACGACTGCTCACGTTCTTGGTAGTGACGAACACGCTGTTCTCCTCAATATATACATCTTCGGTAGTCTCAAGCCACACACTGCGATACATACCCGAACCGCTGTACCAACGACAGTTAGGCTGTTGCGAGTTATTCACCTTGACTGCAATCTCATTCTTGCCCTTAGGTGCAAGGAAACGGGTAACGTCCAATGAGAACGGAGTGTAGCCGTAGGCATGACGACCAGCAAACTGTCCGTTGACATACACCTCGCAACGCTGATACACGCCCTCGAAGTGGAGGCGCACCCTGCGAGCATCCTTGCCAACAGGAGTCACGAAAGTCTTCTTGTACCATCCCGTACCACCAGGATAGTAGCCACCTTCATTACCAGTAGCACCGTCAGGTGATGGTGCATGATAGATGTCCCAGTCATGTGGGAGGTCAACAGCCTTCCACGAGATGTCAGGAGCATTAAGGTTTTTCACGTCCTTGACGTCTGTTTCGACGAACGACCAGCCTTGATTGAACAGCGTACGTGTGCTGTCTGCAAAGCCGTTCATTGACGTCATGCCCATGAGGGCAGAAATCACTAAATACTTTTTCATGTTTTAATTAAATGTGTTAAATTGATTAAATGCGGGAGGACACAGAACAAAAGGATATTCCAATGTCCTCCTTAATTATAATAGTTCTTTTATTTTACATTTATCTTGACTGTCTGTGCCTTCACTCCCTTGCCACTTACCTTGACGATGGCATCGCCAATCTTACCGTTGGACTGTATGCCGATGACGAGTTGTCCGTGGAAAGCCTTCATCGTTGGACGGGTGAATACCTCCAAGGATGTGGCATCGCCATTGCAAATACCGCGGAAACGGGCAGCACCAGTGACGCTGACGCTAATCTGATTGTCGGCATCAGGACAGAGGTTGCCGTCCTTATCCACCACATTGACGGTGATGAACGTCATGTCGTCGCCGTCTGCCTTGAGAGGCTTGATGGCTGCGCCGAGGTCGCCAGTGAGACTTATGGCAGAAGCCTTGCCTGCCGTGTGCACCGTCTTTGTACCGACCTGCTTGCCGTCCTTGTCATACACTACCACCTTTATCTCGCCCGGCTCGTACTTCACGTTGTTCCAGCGGAGACGATAACGGTCAAGTGCTGGGTCGTTGATGTCAGAAATCTTGCCATCCTTGCCCGAACCGCTCTTGACGTCTGTGCGCTTGCTAATCTTGCCCTGCGACTTACCATTGACGAAGAGTTCGGCAGTTGGATAGTTGGTGTAGCAATATACAGGAGTCACCTCGCCTTCACGTCCAGGGAATGTCCAGTGAGGAAGGAGATGAATGGTCTCGTCCGTCGTGTTCCAGCGTGAACGGTAGAGGTAATAACGGTCCTTAGGAAGTCCTGCGAGGTCGAAGATGCCGAAATAGCTTGAACGGCTTGGCCAGTACTCATCGTAAGGTGTAGGCTCACCGAGGTAGTCGAAGCCTGTCCATACGAACTCACCAATGACCCAAGACTTCTCGTCCTGCAAGAGCCAGTCCTCCTCTGGGATATTGGACCACCAGCAAGCCTCCGTATCGTAGCTTGAACACTGACCATCGTCGTAAGCCTTGCCGTCGGCACGCTTAACCGGGAACTTATATACGCCACGGCTTGACACCGTACTTGCAGTCTCCGAACCGAGCACGTAGCCCTGACCAAGATTATCATGAGCCTTATTGTAAAGGTGGGTGCGGTAGTTCATTCCCGGCACGTCAGCCACCTGTGCAAAACCAGTGTTAAAAGCATTGTCAATTCTGTCCATACCGTTAGTGATAGGACGAGTGGCATCGAACTTGCGTACCTGTTCCTGAAGATGACGAAGAATCTTTGCGCCATTCTTCATACCCTGCTCAGGAATCTCGTTACCCACGCTCCACATCACGATACTTGGATGCAGGCGGTTGGCACGAACAAGGTTCTCGATGTCACGGTCGCTCCACTCGTTGAAGAAACGGGCATAGCCGTTCTTGCACTTAGGATAAATCCACATGTCAAAGCTCTCTGCCATGACCATCATACCGAGTGAGTCGCACACATCCATCTGCATCTGGCTTGGCATATTGTGAGCCGTACGGATAGCATCGCATCCCATACCCTTGAGGAGGTTAATCTGACGGATGAGAGCTGCCTTGTTGACTGCTGCACCCAACATTCCGAGGTCGTGATGGAGACACACGCCCTTAATCTTACGAGTCACGCCATTGAGTTGGAAGCCACCGTCAGCCGAACACTTGACTGTGCGGAAACCAATCTTCTTTACCTGTCTGTCAACAAGCTTATCCCTCACACCATTATTCAGACTATAGAGAGACACCGATAGGTCGTACAACTTAGGATTCTCTGGAGTCCAAGGAGTGACCTTGTCATAAGTGCCAATATATCGTGCTGCGCCATCGTCGCCAATAGTACAGAGCACACGACTAACAGCACCCTTATCGGTTGTCAAACCGAACTCGACAGCATATTTGGTCTTATCCACATTAATAGCATTAGCAGTCAATTCAGCCACAACCAATCCGCCACCTATCTCGAGCGTATTGACATTCACACCCCACTCATCCAAAGCCTGCTGCTGAGTCTCGATGAGCGTGACAGGACGAAAAAGTCCTGCACCCGGATACCAACGACTACTCTCCTCCACATTCTGAAGGTGAACAGCAAGCGTGTTAGCAGAGCCATCCTTATTGATGAAAGGAGTGACATCTACGTTGAAGGCATTGTAGCCGTACTTCCATTCGCCAGCCTTCTTACCGTTGACATAGACAACAGGCTCAGCCATTGCGCCGTCAAAGTTGAGGACTGCACGCTGACAGTCCTTACCCACCGTGAACGTGGTACGGTACCATCCAGCACCAATCCAAGGCAACGAGCCAGAACGACCAGTCTTCTCCGTTGCCTCCTTCTCGCCATTCTGTACGATAGCCACAGTCTGCTTGTCTATTTCCTTGTCGAATGGTCCGCTGATAGCCCAGTCGTGTGGCACATTTACCATCTGCCACTTGCGGTCATCGTAACCCACGGTTGAAGGTGCAACAGCATCCAACTGCTCAGCACGTGAGAAAGCCCACCTGCCAAGTCGTGTCTCCTTACGCTGGGCATCAACGCTCATTGCAGCCGATGCCATGAATGTCAAAAACGCTAATGATTTTATGTTCATAACTATTGGTTAGTTGTTGTATCGTTGACTCTACAAGAATTCACGTGAAGGATGTTTTTACCACGAATTACACGAATGGACACGAACTTCAAGTCCTCTTTTGGGTGTTATTACACTAAGACAACACGTGTTGTCTGCGAATATCACGAATGCCGTCCGGATAACTGACGGGCTAAAAAGATTCGTGTAATTCGTAATTGCACGAGCAATTCTTCGTGTAATGAAAACAGCCAAGAACTACAGATTTCGTGAAAATTAGTGTAATTCGTGGTTAAAAAAATACCTATACAAAATCTTGTAAAACCATTTGATTAAATTATTCTCTGCAAATGTAATAAAAAAAGACGACCTATGCTTTGTGTTTGGTTGATTTTGCTTAATTTTGTTCAAAAATATTCATTTATGCACTACTTAGACAAATTCAAATACTGTCCTGCATGCGGTTCGGCACACTTCGACGAGAACGACTTCAAGTCAAAGCGTTGTGCTGACTGCGGCTTCACATACTACTTCAACTCGGCAGCTGCAACCGTTGCCATCATAGAGAACGAGCGTGGCGAGTTCCTCGTGTGCCGACGTGCCTGCGAGCCAGCCAAGGGTACCCTCGACCTCGTCGGAGGTTTCACCGACCCTGGTGAGACATCAGAACAAGCCATAGCACGCGAGATACTCGAAGAGACTGGTATGGATATCCATGCCATCGACCTCGCACCAGAGAATTGTCTCACCTATCTGTTCTCCATGCCTAACACATATATGTACAGCGGACTTCTCGTCCACACCACTGACGCATTCTTCCACATCCGCATCCCTTCCACAACAAGAGTGGAAGCACACGACGATGTAGCCTCCCTCACATGGCTTCCACGTCAAGACATCCGTCTCGACCAGTTCGGTCTCGACTCCATACGCGAAGGGTTCCGAAAGTGGCTGGAGGAGTAGCACTTTTTTTGAAACACAGAGAACTCAGAGGACACAGAGATTTTATATTCAAGAATAAAATAAAAACGTAATAGCCATTCAGAACGCTTTGTTCCGAATGGCTATTACTCATTTCTCATTACTAATTACTCATTAGAAATTACTCATTAACAAC
>JAGCWG010000579.1 GCA_017961965.1 Bacteroidaceae bacterium
GTAGTTCCATACGGAACAAGCAGATTAAAAACAATAATAATAGAAAGTTTACAGGAACCTGTCTTATTTTAGACGGGTTCTTTTTTTTGTTACTTTTCGTATCGTACAAGGGCGTTTTTACCTCCAAGTATTGTTCTGTTCAATTCCCTTGACTTTTCTTGTTTTCTTTACTTAGTTGATAATTTTATAATCATATATTTTATCTCTTGTATTTGACATGTGCTCCTAAATGAGTCAGACATTGTTTCTTTCATTCTGCATTGTGCCTCCACTCTGCCTCCGTAGATCCTCCGATCTGTCTCCGTATTATCACCATCGGATGTCCATTGTATGTCCACCGAATGTCCACCGAATGTCCACCGAAACGGTGGACATTCGGTGGAGATTCGGTGGAGATGCGGTGGACATTCTCCGTAGTCACATCGAAGGAACATAGGAGTCAGAACGGACTTACTTGGGAGGATTGTCGGACTCAAAATGGAGAAGTGGCGTAGAATCTATGCAACATCTATGCTACTATCTTGTTTTTTGTTTGCCACTTTACGCATCGTAACCATCATGTTTACGGGTGGATAGTGGCATACTTTAGCTCTTTGGCTATATGAGTGGATGGTTTTCCGTGATACGAAAAAGGAGGAAGCAACGCATGATGCGAGGCTTCCTCCTTTGATATTTATGTATGTGGTTATTTGCAGAAGTACTTTTTGCCGTTGACGATGTAGAGGTTGCCCTTCTTCATAGCCTTTACGACCTGTCCGTTGAGGTTGTAGATGGCAGAGGCATTGCTGTTGTCTGCTTTCACGTCAGCGATGGCAGTAGGAACGAGTGTGCCAGGGAATGTAGATACAATCTGGAATGGCATCTTGCCTACCTTGAACTGGTTGAGGATTGATGTTACTGCATTCTTGTCGTTAAGTGTAACGAGGATGTCCTGAATGTTTGTGCCATTGTCGCCTGCGCTGAGGGCATACTCGCCTGAAGCTATTGAGCCTGATGACGAGAACTGCATTGTGAGACCATCGTTGGCATAGTTGCGGTAGTAGCCACCTTTCTCCTCGTTGTATTCAAGTCCCTTGACTGTGTATGTGCCTACGTTGAGGTCACCCATCAAAGTGTTCTTGAGTGTGTAAGAAGGAACGGCAACATCAAGCTTTACCTTGCCATCCTCCTCGTATGTGCGGACGTTGTATGTTACCTTCTCGTCGGCAGGGTATGTAGCGATGCTCTTAACTTCAACGTCGAGAGCGTCAGTATATGACTTGACATAGTATGACTCGATGTTGTAAGTGAGTGGCATTGGCATGTTGCCGTATGTGAATGTGATGCTGAGTACTACCTTATGGATATTGTTGGCACGTGTGTATGTACCTGTGAGTGATGAACCCTTGATAGTCTTTTCTGTTCCATCTACTGTGACTGTTGTCTCGAATGGCTGGTCAGCCCAAGTGACTCCGTTCATTCCACCTGAGAATGTTGTTCCCTTGATTGTGAATGAAGGAATGACTGAACCATTGTAGTTCATGCTTGGGATAATGAAGTCGGCACCGCTGTAGATGATTGTATCGGATGGAATGTTTGTCTCGCCCATCTTCTGTCCGCCCATTGTGACGTAAAAGTTGGCTTTGCCTACGAATGTCATGGCTGCACTATGCTGAGCCATTGCTGAGATTGTTGCTGTTGCTGCAACGATAAGTGTAAATAATTTCTTCATATTTTATTTATTATAAGCCCCCCAACCCCCAAAGGGGGCGGCCTTACGGGTAAAGGGCATTTATTAGAATTTAACTTTTATGTCCACTCCGAACTGCAATGGCTTGCAATGTTGTTCGTAGCCACGGTTTACGCTGATGAAGTAGAATGTGTTGTACTTCTGGTCGGTGAGGTTCTTGCCCCATAGCTGGATGGTGGCGTGTTCCGTCTCGAAGGCAAGGCGTGCACCGAGGGTGTAGTATGTGTCCTGTCGTGCATCGTTGGCTTCTGTCCAATATACAGGTCCTGCCATGCGGCAGTTGGCACCGAGGGAGATGGTGCGCAACCATCTTGTCTCAGAGATGAGCCATGTGTGTGAGGCATCCACGTGGAGAGTGTGCTTAGGGACAAAAGGAACGTAGTTGCCTGTATAGTCAGCTCCATCGCCAGCATTGTATTCCGTGAACTTGGCATGTGTGAATCCGTAGTTGGTCATGAATGCCCAGTGTACGTTTGGTCGCCAGAGTGCAGTGAGTTCGGCACCGTAACTACGGCTCTTGCCTGCGTTGACCATCATTCTGCCGAGTCCTGAAGGAGCGAAACGTGCAATCTGTTGGTCGCGCACGTCGATGAGGAACATGGCGGCATCAAGTTGAAGCTTGCGCTCTGCAAGGTTGAGGTGCGTGCCCAGTTCGTAGTTCCATGAGTATTCTGGCTTATACACAATCTGCTCTGCTGCTGGAGTTTGGAACTTTGGCATGTTCTCGTCCATCTTATCCTTGACGAAACCAGGTACAAAGTCGGGCATGTTTGGCTTTTCCTTGCGGAGGTCTATAAGGTAATTCACCACGCCTTCCTTTATGCCGTCCATCATATCTACTCTCAACTTGCCTTGCAAGAGGTCGCTGAACATCTGGAGATTGTAGCCTCCTGCACGCTGACCCATTGAGGCGGAAGCGTAGATGTTTCCGTGTTTGCCGAGGTCATACTTTACGGCAAACTTAGGCAAGACAACTGAATGGTTATTCTTGAGTGTGCCGTCGTATAGGATGCTGCTTGTTAGATTCTGAATGTCAAGGTTCATGTAGTCAAACATGGTGTTTGGCATTGAGAATCCATAATCCACGTTGGCTGGTGAATAGAAATCTGCCTTCATCAAGTCATAGCCTACTCGTAGGCCTGCTGTGAGTGAGAGGTGGTCGGTGATGTCGAATGTGGATTGATGGAAAAGGGCAAGGCTGAGTGTAGGTGTGTCATACTCGCCACTCATTCGTAGTTCATCACCACGGAAGTTTACTCCCATGCTTGTGAAGCCCATTCCTTTCATTACAGACATCTTCTCATTGTTTTGGATGTCAGGCATATTGCTGTTGATGTTGCCTTCGAGCCAACGGAGGCCATCGCTGTAGAATGTGACGGGTGCCTCGGTGTGGAGTGTCTGATACATGGCGTTGATGCCGCTCACCCAGTGCCAGCGTCCGTCATTGTTCCTATCCTTGAAGGTTATCTCCTCAGATATTGTGTTGATGCGTTGCTTCTGCTCAAGGGTGTAGATGTCCGTTGAGAGGAAATCCTGATCCATGAACATACGGTCGTTGAGGTACTGATAACCTGTGATGGCATTCATCACGAATCGTGGTGCCTTATACTCCACGTTCACTCCTGCATTGAGCATACCACGACGGTACTTGCTCTCACGGTTGTTGGTTATCTTGCCGATGCTCTCGGTCATGTATGTCGGGTCGGTGAGGCTTCCTTTATAATAATAAGGATATGCGCCCTCATCGCTGTAGTCGTAGCTTACGCTGAAGTCAAAGTTCAGCTTGTTGCTGTGTTTGTATATTCCTCTTATCCTTCCTCCGCCAGCTTGCATCTTGTCCGACTTCTTGCCTGTGAAGTCGTTGTGGAAGAATCCGTCGCCACCTTCATAATAGCCTCCTGCTGAGAAGGCGAAC
>JAGCWG010000055.1 GCA_017961965.1 Bacteroidaceae bacterium
AGTATGTATTTATAAGATTTATAGCATACCCTCTCCCCGGCCCTCCCCCAATATGGGGAGAGAGAAGTTACCAAGAGAACGAGCGTTCAAGCCAAGCATTCCGAATGGCTATCACTCTCTGCTCATTAATAATTTCTCATTAGAATCAATTACTAATTCCTCATTCCTAATTACTTTCCTACGGTCAGTGAGGCCGCTTCGCTTAGTTCCTCATTGAATTAAATCTTAACTCTTAATTCTTAATTTTTTATCACTTCCTTGATGAAGCCGTTGCGGTATGCGTAGAGGAGTTTCTTGAGGTCTGCCACCTTTGCCTGGAGCATGCGTCCCTTGTCTGTGTCCTTCACGAGCATTCGCTGTGAACTGTTCTCCACGATTTCGGTGGTGCTGCGTATGTCCTCACATTTCTCGATGGCAAGTTCCGTTGACTGGAATGGCTGGTGCTGCACGAGGTCAAGTCCACGTGAGTGGTAGGTGAGTGTATATCCAGCTATACCTGTCGTTGGCTGGTATGCCTTGGAGAATCCTCCGTCGATGACTATCAGTTTGCCGTTGGCCTTGACTGGTGACTCGCCTTTGAGGAGGCGGACGGGCACGTGTCCGTTTATGATGTGGCGGTGTTTGCCTTCCACTCCGAAGCTGTCGAGGATATGGTCAATGACCTTCTCGTCGTTATTGTAGAGGTAGTAGTAGCCTTTGTCCTCCACGTGCGACTTCTTGTCGTCGATGAAGTAGCGTTCAAAGGTTGCCATCTTCTTCTTGTCGAAGAGTGGCGAGTCTTCTCCACACCACAGATACCAGATGTAGTCGATGGCAAACTGCTTGTCTTCTTTGCTGCAGTCGTTGCTGAATGCCTGGCGCACAAGCATGCCTGTCTTCTTCATCAGTTTTATGCCTGAGTATTTCTTTCCGTTTATCTCTACTTCCTTGAGCGAACCGTCTTCGTTGAGCGGTACGGATGCATGGAACATGAGGTTGCTGTTGGCGATGGAGTACATACATCCGTGTGCAAGGAGACAATCGACATGGCGTCTTAGTTTCTCGCTTGTGAGGAATGAATGTTCTATCTTCTGCATCATCTGCTCTTCTTCCTTGGTGAGCTCGCATCGCTTGCCGTCGATGAGGGTAGGGAAGAAGGTGTCGTTCAACTTGTATTCCTTACCTTCGATGATACACGTGCCTTTCTCCTTGTTTATTGTGTCGAGGATGAGGCGGTGCTCCATGTTGAATTCCTTGCGGCGTCGGATTATCTGTTCCTCTATCTTGAACTGTATGACGGTTATTGCCTTGTGCATCATGGCAATGAGGCGGAGGGTCTTCTCGTCCTGTCGTGACTCCTCGTTAAGCTCCTTCATGCTGAAGTGAGTGCAAGGGTCATTCTTGTATGTCTCCATGGCGAATGTGGCAAGTGGTAGGAGGTTGATGCCGTAGCCGTCCTCAAGTGTTGCCATGTTGCCATAACGTAGTGACAGGCGGAGTACGTTGCAGATGCACGCACGGTTGCCTGCTGCTGCTCCAAACCAGTTGATGTCGTGGTTGCCCCACACCATGTCGAAGTTCTGGTAGTTGCAGAGGGTCTCCATGATGAGGTGTGCGCCTGGTCCTCGGTCAAATATGTCGCCGAGCAGGTGCAGCTTGTCTATGGCGAGTCGCTGTATGAGGTAACAGATGGCTATGATAAACTGGTCAGCCCTCTGTGTGTCGATGATGCTCTCGATGATGACATTGTAGTACTGGTACTTCTTGTCAGATACGAGTGGCGACTCGTGAAGGAGCTCTTCGATGACGTATCCGAATTCCTTTGGGAGGTCTTTGCGTATCTTGGAGCGTGTATATTTTGAACTCACCTCCCTGCACACCTTTATGAGCTGGTTGAGGGTGATGG
>JAGCWG010000580.1 GCA_017961965.1 Bacteroidaceae bacterium
AGAACATCTTCAAATAAATTTGTATCAGATACATTACAATATGGGCACTCTGCAAGTCTGTTTGACATTGAAATGCTATTTTTAATATAATGCGTTGAAAAGACTTCGCTTTTGCCAGGTAACTTTAGAACAATAGTCAAACGCTTAGTTACTTGAAACATTTTTGCAGTATCAGCATAACAACTGAGATAAAGGCAGCCTTGCCTATAAGTCTTATATAATTCTGAAAAGCCTGGAGTCGAATTGAATGAAATCGGGATGATAAATCCAATATAATCAAAATTATTTGCAATCTCTTTTATTCTATAAAGTACATATGCATACAAGTCACTAAACTTGTATCTATATGATGACAAACTATATGACAACTTGTTCTTGGAAATTTCCACATACGGAGGATTACCAATTATAACATCAAATCCACCATTACCTTCGATAATGTCGTAGTATTCTGCAAACCAATGGAATGGTTGATGTGAGCTAAGCCACTTTTCGTATGACAGGGCTGTAACCTGTGAATACATCTTCTGATTCAACAACTCATTCAGTTCGCCAAGAGTTTCCTTCAGTTGCTTCTTCGCAACCTTATACGTTTCAAGGTTAGGAGTTTGAGTAAGTTGGACTTCTTTGAATACGGCAAAAGCTTTGGATACAACTTTTATCTTATCCTTTACTTTCTGTTCAAACTCCATCTTTTCAAACATATCACCAAACTTCAAATCATTGTCAAGTTCAGTCTTCGTGGCATAACCAACCAACGTATTTCCACAACGGATATTGAAATCCACATCGGGCAAAGGCTCCAGACCTAAGTTGGGGTCACGAGGATTTACATCTACCACAGCTACCATCTTCAGGAACAGACGTAGCTTTGCAATCTCCGTCGCTTCCACCATGATGTCAACACCATAGAGGTTGCGAAGTATAATGCTCTTGTAAATGAAATAACGTATGTTGCTACGATATTTCACATTGAGTTCTTCAAGTTCATCCTTAAACAGGTTGGGATTCTGAGCTTGCCAGTCCTGCATACGGCTGATACAAATTTCGTATAGAGGTTCAAGTATGTTAAGCGCAGCAAACAGGAATGCTCCCGAACCACAGGTTGGGTCAAGTATGGTTACTTTCTGCAAGGCGTGATAGAAATGCAGAACAAACAGATGGTCATCCGTTTGTGCAAGCAGGTCTTGCACAAACGGACGGATGTCAAGATTGTAAGTAATGAAATCGTTTATTTCATGTATCTCACCATTCTCTATCTTATTCTTGATATTGTCATAGCGCTGTAAGCGTTCTATGGTCTCACGCCATATCTCAGTAGGTAAGGCATATTCTTCTGGAGTCCTTTCGTTCCAATGGCTACGGCGTTCCAAGAGATTAGGCTTTGTCGTATCAATACCTACGGCTATCTCTTCTGGGATATCCAATCCCACACCTTTCTTTACAGCATCATCTATATATGTGTCACCACTCTGTTTCAGGAAGTTCCATACTGCTCCGTTAGTCTTGAATGGCTTTTCATCCATCTTCTTTGTGGCATCCATCAGATAAGGAACAATAGTATTGCGTCCAATATATTCCGTGATATCTTCCTTCGTGTAGTAAGCTCCCATCTGCGCCCTATCGTTGATATACTGTTCAAAGATGTATCCAAGCACATCCGGGTTGATGTCCCTACCTGATGCTGTAAGACGGTCATCAAGATGCCAATGCCATTGGTCGAAGAATGCGAACAGACTTTCAAAGGCTTCGTCCTTGATGTCTATGTTCTTGTATTGTTCTTCAAGTTCATGAATACTGAACATACCACCATTCAGATATGGTATGCGACCATACTTTTCTATAAAGTCGTTTTCATGCAGAGGTTCGTTCAGTCCGTCGTGAAACAGACTGAGAAGGAAACCACGATAAAAACCGTAGAACTTGTTTTTACCTTTATTTTGCTTTACCCATCTGAGTTTATCGCTCAGATAGTCTGTGTTCTGATCGAGAAATCCTTTCTTCTGTATGAAGTAACAGAACATCAGACGATTGAGCATTACAGAGGTGTACCATTGCTTGTTGCGATTCTTCTTTATATCTGTTATCTGGTCATCTATACCTGAAATGAATTTGGCAAAGTTCGTGTGTTCCTTACGGAAACCGGCGTAGAAGTCTTTGGTTATCTTATCTGAATTGACTACGAAGGTATGCTGTATGCGCTCCTTCACATCCATGATAGTTGTCACTTCATCAAGGTCGAACGACAGGTCATCAATCTTCTCATAAAGGAAGCCCGCTTTCTCTGCTGATTCATACTCCACAAGAACTAAGTCACGCTTCTCCACTTTCTTCACAGGAGCTACCCACAGATGGTGCTGACTGCCTGGCATGTGGTAGATACAGATGTAGTCATTTGCCTGACGACGGAGCCGTGTGTCTATCCTCTTGCACATCGACGATGTAGGAATAACGTCTATCTTACACAAGATTACCTGAAATCCGCTTTTCTCTGCAATCTGATTAAAACTGTATGTTTCTCCTTCAATAGTAATGTCAAAGGAAGTCTGTCCCTGAGGGTTGTTCCACCCCATTTCACGAATAAACAGACTTCTGAAGTCAGATGTCGATAAGCAAGAAGTAAATGTATTTTTATTCATAGTCTTTTAAGATGTTTTCTCTTTGTCTTATTCATTTCTCAGTCCCATAGAACAAATGATGGTTGGGTCTTTACGCTCACCACGTTCCTTGTCTATCCGGCACAAGGTTCCGTTCTTGTGCATTTCAAGCACGGTATCAACAATATCGTCATTATTGCTTACTCTCAGCAAACGACCCAGTATCACCTTTGTACTCTCCATGAACTGATAGTTGTATATGTCGTCAATGGCGAATTTCAACAGTTGGCGTTTCTCTTCTGTAAAGAAAAGTGTAGGAGGCTGAGAGTAGTAGTGTTCCAAAAGGGTTATGATGCGGAAACGTGTACTCAGGCGATTGCCAAGAATACCACTGACGCCAGTATTCTCATTCTTTACATTTTCAACGGCTTCCTTTACAAGGTCGAAATGGTTCTCCAAAGGCATCTCGGCTGGAGTATCTGCGCTACAAGCAAGTGCCTGAAGAATCTTGTTCTGCGACTGACTGATAATCTCTCCCTTGGAGTTGTACCATGAAAGTACGTCGTAATCGTTGTATGTCTTAACGTATGTGATTACTCCATTTTGAGTTGGGTCTGACGAACGTTTTGTTGAGTAAACGACATCGGATAGTTCCGGAATGATTTGTTTCAATTTCGGATTGGCATCTGTAGCGTTCTTCCATATCTGATATGCAATTGAAGCCAAATCGACATCCTTGTCATCCTCATTGTCATCAAGTACACCACTCTTTTCATTATACATATCTTTGAGGTTCTTGGCATTGCCCTCGAAGAATACTTCATCGCTACCCACAATGCTTGCATTCTCATTGATGCGGTCGTTCAAACGCTTTCGCAAACGGATAATTTCTTCCACCTTGTCAGCTGGGAAGAAAGAATAACAGAATATCTGCTTTGCCTCCTGACCGATACGGTCCACACGACCAGCACGCTGAATCAGACGTATTATTGCCCACGGCAAATCATAGTTGACAATGACGTGGCTGTCCTGAAGGTTCTGACCTTCTGAAAGCACATCAGTTGCGACAAGAATGCGTGATTCGTCGTTTGCACTTACACTTGCATTGTTGGATATTGGTGAGAAACGCTCTACAATAGCTGTTGGATTCTGACTGGAACCTGTAGCACACTCCACATGGGTGAAACCTCGCTTTCGCAATTGTGTATAGATGTATTGGGCAGTATCTGAATATTGGGTGAATACCACTACCTTTTCTTTTCCATGTGTCTTGGTGAGAAGGTTCTGAAGTTCATCGAGCTTCTGATCTGTATTCGGATTCCATCTTCCACACAACTCTATCATCTGTATGATACGTTCGCAGTCTTGCTTCAACTGAGTTTTGAGCGAACGATTGAAGTAGGCAGAATCAATCCAAGCCACATTATTCTTCAGACTCAGAGTGTTATAATAGTCACGAGCCTTCTCCATGTAGATTTTCATGTCTGTAGGA
>JAGCWG010000581.1 GCA_017961965.1 Bacteroidaceae bacterium
TAAGTTTTTGAGTTTTTAAGTTTTTGCGTTCTTGAGTTTTTTAGTTTTACCTGTGGGCAAAAGAATCCATACCATTTGTACGTCTGTAAATCAATGAAGACAACATCTTTTCAATAGAAATAATCTTTTGAGATAAATCCATATACGTTGCTTCATCAATATAAGCCAATTGTCTAGACAATTCAATCTGAGTGTCCAATTCGTACGCAGACACTAAAGAAAACTTCAGGAAGTGAGTCAAATCACTATCCGATAATCTTCCATAGCCCTCAGCTATATTTGAAGAAACAGAAACGGATGCTCTTCTCATTTGGTCAGATAATCCTTTCTTTTCTTCATAAGGAAAGTTCTGTGTTATTCTATAAATCAAAACAACAAGATTCATACTTTCCTTCCATACCATGAGTTCCTTGTACGAAGCCATGAAAACTAAAAAACTTACAAACCTACAAACTTAAAAACTTACTTAGCCTGTCTGCTGCGAATTATTCCCATTACCGTCTGCTTACCCATACGGATGTTGTCAAGCAATGGACGGTGTGATGGACAAGTGAACTGACAAGAACCACACTCGATACAGCTTGTGATGTCCTCTGCCTCTACCTTATCCCACATTTGCTTTGAACTTGCAGTTGAGAGGAGATATGGCTCAAGCCCCATTGGACATGCGCTGACACACTTGGCACAACGGATACATGGCTGTGCTTCGCCACGACGTGCTTCTGTCTCGTTCATGATAAGGACGCCTGATGAACCCTTGCAGATAGGTACTTCTGTATTGAGAAGTGCCTTACCCATCATAGGACCACCACCGATAACCTTACCTGTGTCTGCTGGGAGACCGCCACAAGCGTCAATGAGCTGGCTCATTGGTGTACCCATACGAGTGAGGAAGTTGCTTGGATGAGCAAGGCTCTTACCTGTGACAGTTACGACACGCTCAAAGAGTGGCTTGTTCTTCATTACTGCCTCATATACTGCGTATGCTGTTCCTACGTTCTGTACGATAGCACCCACGTTTACTGGGATTGCAGGTGGAGCAGGAACCTGACGAGCTACGACAGCATCGATGAGCTGCTTCTCACCACCCTGTGGATATTTAGTCTTGAGAGGAACAATCTCGATGTTTGGATAGCTTGCCTTAGCCTTCTCTGTGAGGAGAGCAATAGCGTCTGGCTTGTTTTCCTCGATACCGATGAAAGCCTTGTTGACCTTACCACCCTTCATGAGGAGGTCAACACCGACGAGAATCTGGTCAGCCTTCTCAAGCATAAGACGATGGTCAGCTGTGAGATAAGGCTCACACTCTACGGCATTGATTATTACCCATTCAGGCTTTGCACCTGGAGGAGGACAGAGCTTAACGTGAGTTGGGAAGCATGCACCACCCATACCTACGACACCTGCTGCCTTAATCTTATTAACTATTTCCTCAGGAGTAAGCTCAGGCTTATCCTTGAGTGTCACGAGTGTTTCACTACGGTCAATACTCTCTTCCCACTCATCTCCCTCAACAGTAATATATACTGCTGGCTTTGCGTAGCCGCTTGCATCAACGATAGTATCTACCTTGAGCACAGTACCGCTAACACCTGAGAAGATAGGAGCAGAAACAAATCCACCAGCCTCGGCAATCATAGTACCGACCTTCACCTTGTCACCCTTCTGGACAACAGGCTTGGCAGGTGCTCCGATGTGCTGACCCATTGGATATACTGCAACCTTAGGAAGTTCTGCAACCTTAATAGGTTCTGCAGCCGACAATTTATTTTCTGCTGGATGAACTCCACCAATTCTAAATGTCTTCATTATATTATTTTATGAGTTTTTACGTTTTTTTAAGTTTGTTAGTTTTTAGGTTTTTAAGTTTTTTAGTTTTCACGGGAAATGCTATCCGCAAGAACATAAAAACTCAAGAACCTAAAAACATAAAAACTTAACCATTATTTAAGTCCGAGGAGAATCAACTGACTTGGAGCAAGAGGAGCGTCTGTGCGCTTTGCCTCAAATGCAGTCTCCTTTGCTGCAGGA
>JAGCWG010000582.1 GCA_017961965.1 Bacteroidaceae bacterium
GATGGCAAGTATGCCGTGGTCATGCCACCATACCAGCCAATGACACAGGACGAGCTTGACCGCTCCTTCGACCTTCCTTACACACGTCTGCCCCACCCTAAGTACAAGGGCAAGCGTATTCCAGCATACGAGATGATTAAGTTCTCCGTATGTATGCACCGTGGCTGCTTTGGCGGTTGTGCATTCTGTACCATCTCAGCTCATCAAGGTAAGTTCATCACCTCACGCAGCAAGGAAAGCATCCTGAAGGAAGTGAAGGCTATGACGCAACTCCCCGACTTCAAGGGTTACCTTAGTGACCTCGGCGGACCATCAGCCAACATGTATGCGATGCACGGAAAGAACCTCGACATCTGTCACAAGTGTAAGCGTCCTTCGTGCATACATCCAAAGGTGTGTCCAAACCTGAACACCGACCACTCAAAGCTCCTCGATATATATCACGCAGTAGATAAGATTCCGGGAATAAAGAAGAGCTTCATCGGTAGTGGTGTGAGATATGACTTGCTCCTGCACGATACTGGCGATGCACGTATAAATAAGGTGAACATGCAATACACACGCGAACTTATCACCAAGCACGTGAGTGGACGACTCAAAGTTGCACCCGAACATACTTCGGAGAAGGTGCTGTACCTTATGCGCAAACCATCGTTCAAGCTGTTCTATGATTTCAAGAGGATATTTGACAAGATAAACCGTGAAGAAAGGATGAACCAACAACTCATCCCATACTTCATAAGTAGTCATCCAGGATGTACTGCCGAAGATATGGCAGAGCTTGCCGTCATAACCAAGGGACTTGACTTCCACCTCGAACAGGTGCAGGACTTCACCCCTACCCCAATGACGGTAAGCACAGAGGCATGGTACTCAGGTGTACATCCTTACACTCTCGAACCAGTGTTCTCCGCCAAGACACCTAAGGATAAGCTTGCACAGCGTCAGTTCTTCTTCTGGTATAAGAAGGAGGAACAGCAGAAGATTATCAAGGAACTTCGTCGTATAGGTCGAAATGACCTAATTGATAAACTTTTTGGTAGAAAACTTTGACAGATAAATTAAAAAATCTATCTTTGCAACAAAAGAGATAAGAAATTAGTAAAGAAATCAGCGAACAGAGAAAAATACATTTTTCACTTTTCACTATTCACTTTTCACTTAAACAAGGAATAAATACTAACTAAAAATATTACAGACAAAATGAAAGCATTTGTTTTCCCTGGTCAGGGAGCTCAGTTCACAGGAATGGGCAAAGACCTTTACGACACTAATCCAAAGGCAAAGGAACTATTCGACAAGGCAAATGAAATCCTTGGTTTCGATATCACAAAGATAATGTTTGAGGGAACAGCTGACGAACTCAAGCAGACAAAGGTTACACAGCCTGCTGTATTCCTCCACTCTGTAATCAGCGCAATATGTCTCGGCGACGCATTCGACGCAGATATGGTTGGCGGTCACTCACTCGGTGAGTTCTCTGCACTCGTTGCAGCAGGTGCACTCTCATTTGAGGATGGTCTCAAGCTCGTTTCTCAGCGTGCTCAGGCTATGCAGAAGGCATGTGAGGCAGCACCTTCTACTATGGCAGCCATCATCGGTCTCCCTGATGAGAAGATTGAAGAGATTTGTGCTGGTATCTCTAAGCCAGGCAACATCGTTGTTCCAGCTAACTACAACAACCCTGGACAGCTTGTTATCTCTGGTAATGTAGAGGCTATCAACGAGGCATGTGAGGCAATGAAGGCAGCAGGTGCAAAACGTGCCCTCCCACTTCCAGTAGGCGGTGCATTCCACTCACCACTCATGCAGCCAGCAAAGGATGAACTTCAGGCAGCTATCGAGGCAACAACATTCTCAACTCCTAAGTGCCCAGTTTATCAAAACGTGGATGCACAGGCTCACACAAACCCAGAGGAAATCAAGAAGAACCTCATCGCTCAGCTTACAGCTCCTGTAAAGTGGACTTACGAGGTTCAGAACATGATTGCCGCTGGTGCAACAGACTTCACAGAGTGCGGTCCAGGCAAGGCTCTTCAGGGTATGATTGCCAAGATTAACCGCGACGTTACTGCACACGGGATAGCATAATATAAAAGGCAGACCCACCCTACCCCTCCCTACTGGGAGGGAACAGAGTAACTATTTTCACTCCATTCAATGAGTGACTGAGGGTGGGTCTGCTTCAAATTAAAAAATTATTTGTTCAACCTTACTAATATCAATTGTTATGGAGAAAATCGTTATTTATCAAGTCTTTACAAGACTCTTTGGAGCTAATGCCAACAAAAACAAGAGTAATGGTACCAAGAAAGAGAATGGATGTGGACACATGGCAGACTTCACACAGGCTGCACTTGACAACATCAAGGCTCTTGGTATTACACACGTATGGTACACAGGCATCATAGAACATGCTACTAAGACAGATTACTCTGCCTTCGGTATTCGTCGTGACCACCCTGCTGTTGTCAAGGGAAATGCAGGAAGTCCTTATGCTATCAAGGACTACTACGACATCGACCCTGACCTTGCAGTCAAGGTTCCTGAACGAATGAAGGAATTTGAGAATCTCGTTGTACGCACTCACAAGGCAGACCTCAAGATGATTATCGACTTTGTCCCTAATCATGTTGCACGTCAATACGCTTCGGATGCTAAACCTGAAGGTGTGAAGGACCTTGGCGAGGATGACATCAAGACAATGGCATTCAATCCTAATAACAACTTCTACTACATTCCTCATAGCAAGTTCTCACCTAACTTTGACCTCAATGACGAGGAACTTGGTGAATACATAGAGACTCCAGCCAAAGTTACAGGCAACGACTGCTTCAGCCAGTACGTGACACGTAACGACTGGTACGAGACTGTCAAGCTCAACTACGGAGTAGATTATCAGGGATGTAACAATCTCACCACATGGGGTATTCCTAACACATGGGAGAAGATGCGTGACATCCTTCTCTTCTGGGCAAGTAAGGGAGTAGATGGTTTCCGTTGCGACATGGCAGAGATGGTACCATGCGACTTCTGGGGATGGGTCATTCCACAAGTGAAGAACAAATATCCAGACATCATCTTCATTGCTGAGGTATATAATCCACACGAGTACCGCAACTACATACATCGCGGTCGCTTCGACTACCTCTATGACAAGGTAGGACTTTACGATACACTCCGCTCTGTCATTGGAGGCAATAGTGCAACAAGCATCTCTGGTGTATGGCAAAGCGTGGACGACATCAGTTCACACATGCTCAACTTCCTTGAGAACCATGACGAGCAGCGTATCGCATCACAGTTCTTTGCTGGCAATGCAGAGAAAGGAAAGGCTGCCATTATTGTTGCCACACTCATGCGTACCAACCCTGGGATGATTTACTTGGGTCAGGAACGTGGCGAACAGGGTATGTACTCAGAGGGATTCAGCGGTCAGGATGGTCGTACAACAATCTTCGATTACTGGACGATAGACCTTATTCGCAGATGGA
>JAGCWG010000583.1 GCA_017961965.1 Bacteroidaceae bacterium
GACCTTCTTGTTGTATTCGTCTGTATCCGCCTTAAAACGGACTATTGTCGGATTGTTCATGCGTCTTTATTTTTTGATTATCTTCTCAAACTCTGTCACGATCTGTTCCTCCAGGTCCTGACAATATTTCTCAAGGTTGTTCTGTGCTATGGCTTCGAAGAATCCTCCTGCTGCTATTACACCTCTGTTTCCTGGTTCCCTGTTTCCTCTTCGTTTCTGTGCTCCGGGACTGCTTCGGTCCGCTCCAGAGTTGAGCCAACGGAGAACAAATGCACGGTCACCTCCGAAGTAGGTGTCTATCGTCTCGGTTCTGTCGCTCCTCTGTACTCTGTTGCCTCCTCGCTGATGGGGATTGGAGTCCAGCTTGCGTGTACGTACGAGCCTTGCCCTTGTATTGCTTGCCTTCCTCTTGTCGAGGATGCTCACGTTACCGCCGAAGATGCTTTTGTACGTTGCACTCTTGACCGCCTTGGCTGCCTTGCGAGGGTCGTTCTTGATTATCGCTTGCAGTTCCTTGCTCGTTGCACTCCTCACCCTTGCCATCACTCTTGCGATGACTCTTCGGAGAGCTTTGGCTATGACCTTGTTTGTGGTCATGAGCGACTGAATCTCTCGTTCTATCTCTATTGTGTTTACTTCTATTTCCATACTCCTCCGTGCAAGTGTGCTTGGAGGTTATCTATACAACAGTGGGGGCGAATCTCACGACTCGCTCCCACCTCTACTCAAAAATATGTACAAAAAGTAAAAATAACAACACAAATTTCTCTTTATGTTACTGTCTTCTATATCAGAATCCGATGTCACCACCTCCGCCTGATGGAGCGCCTCCATTGTCATTCAGGGTGGTGTCTGAACCGTTGCCGAGAGCAATCAGTTCAGCGAGCTTGTCAGCGGGCACGGTCTGTGTCTCCTTGTCATAGATGCCCTCTATGAGCTGGCGGAAACTGAACAGTCTCCTTTCGTTGCGGACACGGAGCAGTGCCTTGCGCTGGTCGTCTGTCAATGCCTTTACTACACGGCTGACTGCAATGGTGCGTGCCTTGAATGCGCTTTGCGTTGCCAGTTCCTTGTCGCTGTATGGGAATGACTGGATGTCACGTGGGTTGCACGTCTTACGGCTGTAGGTTTTGCCAGTGCGTGCGTTGTAGGTCGTTCCCATGTCGGAGTGTCCGCAAATCTTGCCACTTGCTCCCTTGAAAGCGTCTATCATGATGAACTTCATAAGCGGGTGACGATTGACCTTGTATCATCTGAGGTTTTTGTGATCACATCTGTGGTCGGTTTGTGAATTTCGTTATATAGTATCGTAAAGTTATGCTTATTGTCCTAAAGTTCATAGTCCGTTATTCGTCCGTAATACGTCCGTAATTCGTCCGTAATTAGTCCGTACTTTTACCGCCGAACATCTTGGCTACAGAATCAATGCCCAACATGGCTGATGCCGTTGTCACGATGAAGTCCGTGCAGTCGGGCAGTTGTTGTCCTCTGTACGAACAAACGCCATAACAGACGAGCACCAC
>JAGCWG010000584.1 GCA_017961965.1 Bacteroidaceae bacterium
ACAGCTGATGACTATAATTATGGTAAAGGCACTCCTGAGAATGGATTCAACATACTACAGTCATTCATTCTTGGCATACAACCAAAGACAAAGGATTCAGATGCCAATGAGCATCATCTGTTTGTATTTAGGAATATATCAGCATTGATACAGAAGGCCGGAAGGAACGATTCATTCACTATTGCCACTAATGACCTATGCAATGTAGGTTGTAATCTTCATGAGGACTCTGTGTCGTTGATGCTCGTGAAGAATAATCAACTTGTCATGCCTCTATATACATACTCGCATGAGTTCCTACTTGAGGAGGTTGATGACACAACATATTGTGATACTTTAGATATTGTTTTTCCAAAGAACATTACTGTCGGACAGTACAATATAGTGCCTATGTACAAGGACAATGGTAAGTGGAAAGAAGCACGCACTTGTATTGGCACTCCTAACTACCTAATGGCAGATATAAGCAATGAAGGTATCATCCTATCCTCTGATACTGCCAATACGGCATACATCACACTTGAAGGCATAACAGTGCCAGACTTGATGTTTAATGCTTATGCTAATGATTTTAGCATTACTCTCAAGGCGCACAATACAGAGATATGTGGACGTGTGTATGTGAAGTTGGAGGCATTGACCGAAGGAGGAAAAGACTTCTATCTACAGCGTCATGGTATTACTATGAAGAAGAATGAGGAGAAGTGTTATCACTATAGCGCAAGTAAGGTGTGGGTACATAAACTCGGAAAGTACAGGCTGCACGTGTATTATGAGTCCAACCTCTTTACGGATGAACTTATCGAGTTACCATTACCAAACGAAGTGATAATAGATTTCATTGATAGGTCGCACATACAGATTGCTTCCTCTATATCTCCGATTAGTACGGCTGTACTGAACTAAGAAAAGACCATTTAGGCGAACTCGTCTAAATGGTCTTTTCATATTATTCTGAATTGATGTCTCGTTAAGTGTGAAAGTCTTTGTTTTCTATCTCACTATAAGTATCTTTGCACATGCTCCTTCCTTTCCGTTCTCATCTGTACAGAGAATATAGAAGATGCCTGAGCCACATTTCTTGCCTGATTCATAACAGCAGTTCCAGGTGAACATACCGCCTTCGCTCTTGCCAGTATAGACAAGTTTGCCAGCAGCACTTACTACCCTTACGTCAGAGTTGTACATAAGTCCTGTGACTTTTACATCTCCATTGTATTCTGGTCTTACAGGGTTAGGATAAACCTTGAGTGTGCTGTCATCCATACTGTCTGAAGGGTCTGTTGCATCACCCATGTATGAACATAGACCCATGTATGTGGCGAAGAATACTTCACCTGTCTTTCCATTGATGGCAATATCATTTATATTGTCTGAGATAAGTGGTGAGTTATCTTTGGTAAAATGCTCTATTATCTCTTGTCCGTCAGCACTTATGAGATACACACCGTTAGTGGCAGTACCAATCCATTTACGGTTTCCACCATCTACTGCAATACACTTTATCTCTACGCCTGAGAGAAGATAGTCGGCAAGGTTAGTGCCGTCGTTTCTTGCAATCTTAATCTGATTGAGCGTGTTTGTTCCTTTTAACAGTTTATCTGTGTCGTATGCTACGAACAAGCCTCTGTCATTACCAATCCACACAGCACCGTCGATGTCCTCGGTAGCACACCACCATATGTCTGGTGAAGGAGATATTTGTGTTCCATCCTGATTCTTGAAGTCAGCGATAAACACTTCCTCGTCATCCTTCTGAGTGTTGATAGTGCCATTGGTGTTGATGATAAGTACACCTGCTTTGGATGCCACACCAGTAATATTATCATAATTAGTGGTTCTACGGCTATTTACCCATACATATCCCTTGGAATCAATCATGGTTTTATCCATATTAGGATATCTTTTGATACTGTTATTTACATAGCTAATCCACTTTTCATCCTTTGTGAGTATATGGATAATGGTATCCACTGCACTATTTAGCATCCACAGATTACCGTCTTTGTCGTATTGAAGACCATCTATACGCAAATACTGGTCATTATTTTTTATGATACTTCTTAAAGGTGAATTATTAAGAGTATAATGCTTGATAAGCTTGAAGTTTTTGAACTCAAACAAGCCACCACCTTTAGAAGACAAAAAATGATGGTTGACATCGTAAGGGTCTTGTGCAATATCTGTAATATTTTTGTAGTATTTTGTCTTGTCGGCAGAAGATATTTCCTTTTCGTCAAATGCTTTCCATCTTTCGTCTTCATACCACATGGCAGTTCCCTTGTAGGTTGATTCTGGATAATACCAGTTACCACCGCTCACAAGGAGTCTGTCTCCAACAAAATGGAGCTTATAAGCATAGTTACGTAGAGGACTGTCGGGGATATACTTCGATACCTTGTTGAGTGCACTTGTGTCGTTCACATTCTCGTTCACAGCATTAGCGTACTCTTCATCATCCTTCAGTTCCTCGTTCGTAAGGAATGTCCAGTTTTCCTTGTCAAGGAGATTGTCTTTTTTATTTCCTACATACGAACCTTTGGATGTAAGAGCAAATATCTTATTTTGACTTATCTTGGCATCGTTAATGACATCGTTGAGTTGATACAAGTTTTCGTAGTAGTAATCTTTCATATTGATTACCACAAGTCCGATGTTTAGTGAGATGTATGCCTTATTTCCTGCAATGCTGATGCAGTTGATTGTCTTGTCCTGAAACGATTTGTTCTTGAACTCAGGTAGGTTATGAACTCCACCGTTCATGTTCATTATGTCTATATTGCCGTTGGTGTAGAGAATGATGAGGCTATGTGTTTCCTTGCTGTATGCAATATCATATATTCCGTGGTCGCTCAGTGCATTCGACTTGTCGTATATGCCAAGGCTTTCATCTTCCTCATCGAACACATAAAGATTGTTGTATGTGTACATTTGCTCACCCTTACTTATGTCACCATTTGCCAGTGTATAGTAGAGCGAACCAATCTTTATTGCTTTTGTTGGATGATGATAAGAGGCATAGATTTTCCAGTCACTATCCTCTGCATTCACATTGGTTGAGAACAGTGAGAATGGAACTAAAGCCATAATTATGTTTCTAAATAACTTTCTCATAATGTATTAAACGTAAGTATTCATCTATTTATTGCCTTAACCATTCGGTCATTTCCAAATTGGTCCTGACGAAGTTCTATGTCAGAGTAACCGAGGCGTGTGAGCATATCCACTGTTTCCTTGCCAAAACGACGGTTAATCTCGAAGAACAACATACCATCATTCATGAGCAGCTCCTTTCCTATTTCTGCTATCTTGCGGTAGAAGAGCAATGGCTCAGAGTCAGGAACAAACAAAGCAATGTGTGGCTCATAGTCGAGTACATTGTTTTCCATCTCCTCAGATTCCGAGTTACAGATGTATGGAGGATTACTGAATATGCAACTGTACTCTCCCCTATCTTTGTCCGTAGGCATGAAGTTGAGTACATCAACCTTGCGGAACGCTACATTCACGCCATTCTTCTTGGCATTATCTGTGGCAATGCTGAGGGCTTCATCACTTATGTCCCATGCCTCTACTGTTGCTTCTGTATTCTTGGCAACTGATATGGCAATACATCCAGAACCAGTACCAATGTCCAGTATTTTGCCCGTTACGGTGTTTTCTCCATTGAAACTATTAATTCCCCACTCCACCAGTTCTTCGGTCTCTGGACGCGGAATAAGAGCTCCTTTTGCTATATTGAACGTCAATCCGTAGAAATCAGTCTCGCCTATCACGTATTGTACAGGTTCACCATCAGCTATTCTCTTGGCAGAGTTAATGAGTCTTTCCTCCATGTCAGAGGATATACTCTCCCCCATCAGAACCTTCATTCTGTCTTGACCAGCCAACTTATCAAACAGAAGAAAAGTGATGGCTGTTGCCTCACTTTCTTCTATTTGTTGCATAAGAATATTTTTGATGGTTCTGTATGGATTCATTTTATTTAATGAAAATCTTTTTAACTGTACGGTTGAATTTTATCCCCCCACGGAGCCACGGAGAGCACAGAGTTTTTTTCTTAATACTCTGATTTGTTTAGAGTTCTCAGAGGTCGCATGTGCTCCATTGAGGGCACGGAGCAAACTCGCTGAGAGAAAAGTAATTTACGCTTTATTCCGAATGGCTCTCTGTGTACTCCTCGGAGCATCTGCGACCTTCGTGGACTCGTCAGA
>JAGCWG010000585.1 GCA_017961965.1 Bacteroidaceae bacterium
ACAACCCTCGTCATTGGAACGCCCTCAAGCTTCTCAATGAGAAGGGCGAGTTCCTCAATGCTACAGAGGGTAACGAGGTTCTCCGTATTGCAGAGGCTGAGGATTTCGACTATGCAGATGTTGACGGACTCGGTAAATATACAGAGGACAACACATACGACCAGAAGCACATAGACCTTGTTCTCGGTCTCAAGCTCGTTGATGTTCCAGCAATCAAGGCTGCAAACTTCAAGGTAGCATTCGACTCAATCAACTCTGTTGGAGGTATTATCCTTCCTAAGCTCTTCAAGGCACTCGGCGTGAACGATGTCACAGCACTCTATGACGACCCAACTGGTGACTTCCAGCACAACCCAGAACCACTTGAGAAGAACCTCTCAGACATAATGTCGCTCATGGCTAAGGGTGGTAAGGACGTTGCATTTGTCGTTGACCCAGACGTTGACCGTCTCGCATTCATCTGTGAGGATGGCAAGATGTACGGTGAGGAATATACTCTCGTAACTGTTGCCGACTATGTTCTCAAGCATACTCCTGGCAATACTGTCAGCAATCTCTCTTCTACACGTGCTCTCCGTGATGTCACTCGCAAGTACGGAATGCAGTACAACGCTGCTGCCGTTGGTGAGGTCAATGTAGTAACAAAGATGAAGGAGACAAACACCGTTATCGGTGGTGAAGGTAATGGCGGAGTCATCTATCCAGAGGCTCATTACGGTCGTGATGCCCTTGTGGGTATTGCGCTCTTCCTCTCTCACCTTGCTCACGAACGTCAGCAGAAGCCGGGACTTACTGTCAGCCAGCTTCGTGCAACATATCCTGAGTATTGCATCGCTAAGAACCGCATCGATCTTGATGCAAGCACCGACGTTGATGCAATCCTTGCAAAGGTAATGGCAATGTACTCTAATGAACCGGATACAGAAGTGAATGACATCGACGGTGTAAAGATTGACTTCCCAGACAAGTGGGTACACCTTCGCAAGTCAAACACAGAACCAATCATCCGTGTCTATTCAGAGGCAAGCACAATGGAAGCTGCTGACGAGATTGGCAAGAAAATTCTGGATGTGGTTTACTCAATGAAGTAAACACTATTTTCACCAAAACACATAGAGGATGCATCATATCGTCAGATGCATCCTCTTCTTTGTTTATATGTATTTCTCTTATCAGTCTCTTATATGTTTGCTGATAATCTGATATTTGTCTGCAAAATAGCAGAGGAACAGCGGACTTACAACGGACTCACATAAGAGTCATAACCTTGGAAGAACAGACTAAGCATATCACCAGAAAGATGTTCCCTTAGCAGATTAAGGGGTTTGCTGTTTCAATCGTCTCACGTACTCAAGAGGAGTAGCACCATATTCCGCCACGAAGCAACGACTCATATAGCTGGCAGAGTTAAAACCTACGGCTTCTGCTACCTCCTGCACACTCATCGTCTCAGCAGAAAGAAGTTCAACGGCCCGTTCAAGACGAATGTTACGAATGAATACACTTGGCGAACAACCAATGATGGCGTTCATCTTTTTATACAAACCTGTGCGTTCCATGCACATATCATCGGACAACTGCTCCACGCTATACCCATTAGAACCAAGGTTGGCAAGCACAAGGGAACGTGCTTTATCTATAAATTCTTGACTTACATCATCAATTGCTGAGTCTGGATTTTTCTCTTCTTGTCGCTCAGAGTCGAATTTACAATAAAACAAGATGACGTGTATTAACACTATAAAGAAGCATAGGTATAGTGGGATATTCTGCGCCCAACTACGTTCCACTATGATACATAGAGAACGTTCATAACCTACATCACCAAGCAAAGCTCTCACTTCAAGCAAATGATAACCAGAACCAAGACGTAAGTTTTTGAGAGTTAAGCTACCTTTGTCATCCACAACCCCACCGAAGTCCTCCACAGAATGCCAAAGCGTGTCACGTTCAGCAAGACGTATAAGATAGCGAGTAAGACGAGGTTGAGGGTAATTCAAAGCATTAAAAGTCAAGGAAACATTCCTTTGACTGTATTCAAGACAGAGAGTATCCATAGCGTAAGACTCTGTCATGATATCAGTACCAATGAGTGACGTACCATCTACAGTCACATCCGTAAGTATAGGCATGAGTGGATAGTTAATGCCAGACACCTTGTTGCGAGCATAATCCTCGATGCCGAGAGCCTTATCCGTATCAAGAGTCTTGTGCGTTGGGTGCGAATAGAGAAGTCCATTGGAATAACTGCCAAGCCACATCCCATTCTGGCAGTCAACAAAAACCGTATTCATGTGTTTAGGAAGGATAGGAGTACCTTCGAGCATAAGAGTCTCCACCACCCTCGCACTATCCGTGGATGTGTTTATCTCCCACATATCCTCACGTGTGGTAACGTATGCCATGTCAGGTGCAACCGAAATAGTGTGAACCGTGTAAGGCACACGGAAAATTGTTTTCCACGTACGCTTCGAAGTATCAAAACAAAGACAAACGCCATCACTCAGGCCATTACGCAACTGATAGAAACGACCATTGCCAACAGGCACGACAAGCGAAGTGAAAGCATAACTGCCATCCGTGAATGCACGTGAAACGTAAAGTACCTTGCCAGTATTCTTATCAATAGTAACTACCTCAGTAGTTCCATAGAACAAGTAGAAGCAACGGTCATCCGTCATCAAGTCCTGTAACTCGCCCTTGCTTTTTGGCAGAGAATAACAGCGACCACCTTTTCCTATAAGAAGCTCGTCAGAAGTGACAAACCAAGGATTACCTTCCGCATCGCAGAACATATCTATAACTTCGCCATTGCCAACGAAGTGC
>JAGCWG010000586.1 GCA_017961965.1 Bacteroidaceae bacterium
ATGGTAGTATCAATAATTGCAGAGATAATGGTCGTCTCTCTTGCTTGTTCAATCTATTCAAAGACTAAGAACAGTCGTGGTGCAAATGAATTTGTCATAGACAATGATACCGTAAGTCCAAAGGCATAACCTTTGGACTAAATGGTGGAAACCCCATTCACCACGTCACATGCTCTTGGTGCGTAACGTTTCCTGCCTTTCGGACTGTTGGATGCTCCGAGGATGGCATGGGGAAAAACTCGCAGACCATTATAAAATAATTAGCCGTTCGGACATTTGTTCCGAGCGGCTAATTTCGTTAATCACTTAGTGAGGTATTTCTTTGCCTGTTATCAGAAGTACCAGTGTGTGTAACCCGCTGTCACGTTCTTGTAATGATAGATGGCAGTATCGACTGGTGTACCCTTTGCCGAGCGTTGTCCTTGTTCTACTGTTATGTCCTCTGGCATTTCTTCTATCGGTTTTATACATGAATAGTGGAACTCGTGACCCTTGATGATGTGTCCGTCACGTTCCATCATGCGATAGCCGAGGTGGAGACGTGCATCTTCCATCGTTGCCTCGAAAGGAAAGACACCACACATAGGTGCATCATCTATGCGATTGCACAGGTACATGAAGCCTCCACATTCGGCATAGATATGACCACCTCTCTCTGCATATTCCTTGATGCTTTGGCGCATACGCTCATTCTTTGCAAGGGTGTCTGCAAACAACTCAGGATAGCCACCAGGCAGATAGAGCAGGTCGCATTCTGGCAATACCTCATCGCGCATAGGTGAGAAGAAACGCACCTCTCCCATCGTCTTCAATACGTCTATGTTATGACGATAGGTGAAGTTGAAGGCCTCGTCATGAGCTATGGCGATAAGAAGCCCCCCATCCCCCAAAGGGGGCGTGAACAGAGCGCACCCTTTGCTATGGATGTTTAATGGAGCGTTGCTCTTTTTTTCTTTATGCTGTATAGCCGCACCGTTTGTGGGATGGGGAGCTTCATTTTGTAGCAATTTATCTATATCCACGTGCTTTTCCACCTCCTCGGCAGCAAGCTGGATGAGGCGTTCTGTCTCTTCCTTTGCTGTGATGGTGAGTCCGAGGTGGCGACTTGGAACAACGAGGGCAGGATTCTTTGCTACGTATCCGAGACAAAGGACACCTATGTCGTCACAAGCTTCCTTGAGGTACTTGAAGTGGCTCTCTGATGCCACCATGTTGAATATCACTCCTGCTATGTTGACTGGCTTGCGTGTGCCATCCTCGCAAGGTATGATAGGAGCATTCTTGAACCCATATATGAGTGGTGCAACGGAGTAGGCGGCACTCTTGGCGTTGACCACGAGTATCACAGGCATGTCGAGCAACATGGCTGTCTCTCCGCTGCTACCGTGCCACTTGTCGTAGCCGTCGTACAATCCCATCACTCCCTCCACAACGCTTATGTCCGCACCGTTGCTGTAGGTACGGAATGTTTCACGCACCTGCTCCTCATCGCTCATCCATGTGTCGAGGTTCACGGATTCGTTGCCCGATGCCATCGAGTGGAACATCGGGTCGATGTAGTCAGGACCGCACTTGAATGGCTGTACCCGTAAGCCCCTGTTGCGGAGTGCACGGAGCAAGCCCATTGTTATTGTTGTCTTGCCGCTATTGGATGATGCGGCTGCTATGACGAATCCTTTCATTGTTCTTTCTGTTTCATTATAATCATAATCGAGAAGTATGGGTAGCGCATCTCTGCAAGTTCTACTATATCATATATGTACTTCTCGTCAGCCATTCCTACGTTGCGAAAAAAATGGTATCGGAACTCGGGATGTGACCTGATGCACTTGTGTATTTCCTCCGTAGCTTTCGATGGTTTCATGATGACTACGTTCGTACCGTTCTCAACGAGAGTGCCGAGTTCGTCTGCCGTAATCGTGCCGGGTACTATGAGCAGTCGTTCGTCAAGCTTGGCGAGATGAAGACGAGCCATTGCTCCTGCGGCGATAAAGGCAGGTACACCTGCATGTTGTATACATGGTATGCCGTGCTCCGTGAGTATGTCTATCACATAATGTGTTGTGGCAAATAGCCCTGTGTCGCCTTCTGTTGCCACGGCTATGCGCTTGCCATCGTGATAGTCAATGGTAATCTTGCGTGCAAGTGCCTCGTATGCGGTTATGGCATCTGTACGGTCACTTGCCATGGGGATGTCGATGACCTCTGTTTTGCTCTCATGACCGAGAATCCTGAGTGTGTCGGCGCAATGTGACTTGCCTCCTGAGCCGAAACAATAGATATTGTCGGCAGCTTCAATCTGTCTTGCGTTGCCGAGGGTGAC
>JAGCWG010000587.1 GCA_017961965.1 Bacteroidaceae bacterium
AACTCTCCGAAATGGATGCCGACCACGTCACCGCGTGGAGCAAAGGCGGCGAGACATCAATCGAGAACTGCCAGATGCTCTGCAAGACACACAACAGGGCAAAGGGAAACAGGTAAGATGATGACATACAACTTTGATGGCAAAAGACGAAAGACTGATACTCTTTTGTCTTTTGCCTTTTTTATTTTGCCTATAGTCTTAGTTCTGTAACAAAATAACACTAAAATATCGCCGTTTAATTACAATCTGTTAAAAAATATTCACAAAACGTTTCAATGTTTCAAATAATCTTTATATCTTTGCACCCAAATTCAAAAAATCAACAATAATAAGTATTATTATGGTAAAGATTACAAAGGAAGCAGCCTTGGCTTATCACGCTCAGGGCAAGCCTGGAAAGATAGAGGTTGTACCAACAAAGCCTTACAGTACACAGACAGACCTCTCACTCGCATATTCACCTGGTGTTGCAGAACCATGTCTTGAGATTCAGAAGAATCCACAGGATGCTTACAAATATACAAGTAAAGGTAACCTAGTTGCTGTAATCAGTAACGGAACAGCCGTTCTCGGTCTTGGAGACATAGGTGCTCTCAGCGGTAAGCCTGTAATGGAAGGTAAGGGACTCCTCTTCAAGATTTACGGAGGTATTGACGTGTTCGATATAGAGGTAAACGAGAAGGACCCAGACAAGTTCATTGAGGCAGTCAAGGCTATCGCTCCTACATTCGGAGGTATCAACCTTGAGGATATCAAAGCTCCTGAGTGTTTCGAGATAGAGCGTCGCCTCAAGGAGGAACTTGACATCCCTGTGATGCACGATGACCAGCATGGTACTGCCATCATCTCAAGTGCAGGTCTTCTCAACGCCCTTGAGGTTGCAGGCAAGAAGATTGAGGATGTTAAGATTGTCGTAAACGGAGCAGGTGCTGCTGCCATCAGCTGTACAAAGCTCTACGTGGCTCTTGGTGCCCGTCATGAGAATATCCTCATGCTCGACAGTAAGGGAGTAATCACAGATGACCGTCCTAACCTCACAGAGCAGAAGAAGGAGTTTGCCACTTCACGTCATGACGTTCACACACTTGAGGAGGCTGTAAAGGGTGCAGACGTATTCCTCGGACTCAGCAAGGGTGGTGTACTCTCACAGGACATGGTACGTTCTATGGCAAATGACCCAATCGTCTTTGCACTTGCCAACCCTGTTCCTGAGATTACGTACGAGGATGCTATGGCTGCTCGTCCAGACGTACTCATGTCAACAGGACGTAGCGACTATCCTAATCAGATTAATAACGTAATTGGATTCCCATACATATTCCGTGGTGCACTCGACACAGCAAGTACAGCCATCAACGAAGAAATGAAGCTTGCAGCCGTTCGTGCTATCGCAGCATTGGCTAAGAAGCCAGTACCAGATATCGTGAACGAGGTTTACCACGTGAACAACTTCACTTTCGGTCGTGACTACTTCATTCCAAAGCCAGTTGACCCACGTCTTATCACAGAGGTGTCAATGGCAGTTGCACGTGCCGCTATGGAGAGTGGCGTTGCCCGCAAGCCTATCGAGGACTGGGACGCATACGCTGCTCACCTCAAGCAGATTATGGGTCAGGAGAGCAAGCTCACTCAGAAACTCTATGAGACTGCTCGCCGCAACCCACAGCGTGTGGTATTTGCTGAGGGTATTCACCCAACAATGATGAAGGCTGCAGTAGAGGCAAAGAACGAGGGAATCTGTTATCCAATACTCCTTGGTAACGAGGAGAAGATTCGTAATCTTGCAGCAGAACTTGACCTCAACCTTGACGGTATCGAGATTATCAGTCTCCGTCAGACTCAGGAGGCAAGTCGCCGCGAACGTTTCGCACGTATCCTTGCAGAGAAGAATGCTCGTGAGGGATATACCTTTGAGGAGGCAAACGACAAGATGTTTGAGCGCAACTACTTCGGTATGATGATGGTTGAGACAGGTGAGGCAGACGCATTCATCACAGGTGTATATACTAAGTACAGCAATACCATCAAGGTTGCCAAGGAAGTTATCGGCATTAAGCCAGGCTACAACCACTTTGCCACTATGCACATCCTCAACTCAAAGAAGGGAACATACTTCATTGCCGATACACTCATCAACCGCCACCCTGGTACAGACACGCTCGTGGATGTGGCTCGCCTTGCGGAGAGTACAGTTGAGGTATTCAACCAGAAGCCAGTAATGGCCATGGCAAGCTACTCTAACTTCGGTTGTGACAAGGAAGGCTCGCCAGCAGAGGTACATGAGGCTGTACGCATCCTTCAGGAGGAAAAGGCAGACCGTGTCATCGATGGTGAGATGCAGCTTAACATCGCACTCGACCGTGAGCTTCGCGACCGCCGCTATCCATTCACTCGCCTCTTTGGCAAGGATGTG
>JAGCWG010000056.1 GCA_017961965.1 Bacteroidaceae bacterium
TCCTGCCCAGTCGAAGACAATCTTTGCTTCCTGCTGTGCTTCGTCAAATGTTACGTTACGGAATATGAAGTCCTTAGGCATCTTTGATGTGTCCATCTTTGGTGCATCAGGGTCAGGTAAGGTGATACCGCCACCGCTCATGATGACAGCCTTCTGGAAATATCCGCGTGCAAGTGGTGACTCGCATATCGTCTTTACACTACCTGCACCTGCACTCTGTCCGAAGATTGTGACATTCTCTGGGTCGCCACCGAACTGCTCTATGTTCTTGCGAATCCACTTGAGTGCTTCTATCTGGTCAAGTATTCCGTAGTTGCCCGATACACTGTTCTCGTTCTCCTCACTCAAGAGTGGGTGAGCAAGGAATCCGAAGATACCGAGACGGTAGTTGATGCTCACGAGCACCACGTCCTTGTTTGCCCATTCCTGTCCGTCAAACTCAGGTTCTGAGCCCCATCCTTCGCGATAGCCTCCACCATGAATCCAGAGTGCCACAGGCAGTTTCTTGTCAATCTGTCCCGGAGCCTTTGTCCATACGTTGAGATAGAGACAATCCTCGCTGTAAGGAGCCTCATCGCCATATCCCCATTCTGTGGCGTAGCCACCAGGGTAGTGAACTGATTGATAACCTGGGTGTCCGAATTTGTCTGCAATCTTGACACCTTCCCATGCAACCACTGGCTGTGGTGCTTTCCAGCGTAGGTCTCCGATAGGTGGTGCTGCATAAGGGATGCCACGATAGACGTAAACATCTGGATGGTCGTCAGCCAGAACGCCCTGTACCTGACCGCCTTCGATAGTTAACACTGGGTTCTCGACTTGCTTGTTGCAAGCCATCATTGCCAATAATGGCAAAAGTAGCCAAATCTTTTTCATAATTATTTAGGTATTAGTAATTGGTCTTCCTGCGTCATCCGCAGGAAGACGTGTTATCTATGTGTAAAAGTATTCAAGCTAATCATTTTTCTTTGATGTATGTCGTCTGTCCAATGCCTTCAACTTTGATTTTGGTTGTCTTGGCTGATGGATGTGCATACGGCACAAACCATCCTTGATGGCATTCCTTGTACATCTGCTTCCGTTTGGAAGGAAGGCTTTGCACTTTCCATTGTTGAGTGTGATGGTAGTGCCCTTGTTTGTCTTTGTGACTGTGCCTGTTATCGTGTTTGTTTTTTCAGTCTCTGCTTTGACTGTCTTGTCGGCAGTCTTGTCCTCTGCCACCTTCTTGTCCTCTGCTTTGACAACAGTCTTTTCTTCTGCCTTGACTGTTGTGGCAGGGTCGGGACTTACGAGGCGAACCTCGTAAATCTCGCCAATCTGTTTTCTTGGCTTAGCCACGAACTTGACGCGTACCTGTTGCTTGCCTTTTAGTACTTCTGCTGGTATGTCGTATGTCTCTGTCTTGAACTCAGAGATACGGTATTTGCCTGTATTGTTCACAGACTTGACAAGTACGTCGTCAATGAAGATGTCGAACTCGTGAGTCTTCCATTCGCCTACACCCCAGTACTTGAGTTGGAGGCTCAGGCTTTCCTTTCCACCTGTCTGCATGAGGTAGCTGAAGTAGTGGTTGTCCCTTGCATCACGGAAGAACACGTCATTTGTGTTGCCTGTGTATGACTGGTCTGTCTCCATCTTATGGTCTGTCTCAGGCTGCTGCTCTCCTGGTTGTACTTTATCAACTGTACGTGCTTCGAGAGCCTGACGTTCCTGTTCCTTCTTAGCCAACTGGTCGATGTACTGTGCATAGTTCTTTTCGGTAAGTGCAAGCCAGTACATCATGTAACGGCTGTCATGAATCTCGAAGAAAGGTTGAAGTTCATTGACTATAGGATTCTCCATGCGTGTGGAAAGTGTGAAGTGCAGAGGCTTGCCAGCTACAGGAGTAAGTTGGTTAGCGATGTCATCAATATTATTGTTGATGAGTATTGGAGCCTCGTTGATAGGCAACTTCTTTCCACCAGCGTACTGACCGAAACGGCTGTCGTCTGCCACAAGGTGTGCAAGGTCTTCTGTACCAGTCTTCATGGCAAGGAGTATAGGTCCGTGCATGATGGCAATGTACTGTGGTGTGTTAGGCAGGTACTTGATGCTGTTGTGCATTGGGAAGGTAACGTCAACAACATCGCCCGTCTTCCACTTGCGGTCTATACATATATAAGATGAAGGACCTGTTATGATTGACACGTCCTTGCCGTTCACAGTCACTTTGAACGCGTTAGGTTTTACCCAGCCTGGGTAACGAACCATAAGCTTGAATTGTCCTTTACCCTCTGCAATGGTAATCTTGCTTGTTTCACCGTATGGGAAAGCTGTCTCCTGACGGATAGTCACGCCTTTGGCCTTCCAGTTGAGTTCGGAAGCTGTATAGAGATTGACAAAGAGGGCATCGCCACGATGTGTGTAGATGAACTGACCATACTTGCCATGATTCTCCATACCCGTACCTACGCAACACCACATAGCCTCGTTAGGGGCAGAATAGTTGCGGTAGTGGCGTGGACGTGCTGGAGTGAAATACACGTATCCACCATGTACAGGATGCTGTGTAGAGAGAATATGATTGAACGTTGCAAGCTCGTAGTAGTCAGCATAGCGTGCCTCTGGATTACGACGATGAAGGTCTTCCGTAAGCTTGAGCAGATTGTTGGTGTTGCATGACTCTGGGCCATCTATGTCGTTGATGAAGTCCGTGCAGGCATCCTTGCTTGGGAAATGCTCACGACGGCTGTTACCGCCAAATGCGAGTGAACGCTCTCCTGTCACAATGTCCCAGAAGTATTCGCCAGCCTCATGATATGTCTCGTCACCTGTCAGTTCAGCTATGCGCTCGAATCCGATGACCTTTGGCACTTGAGTGTTTGCGTGCATATTGTCGAGACAATCCTGATGTTGTGACATAGGTGTGAAGAGACGTTTATGAGAGAAACGCTTTGCACAGTATAGGTAACGCTTGTCTTTTGTCATGGCGTAGGCGTCAGCAAGCACCTCGTTCATGCCTCCGTGCTCATTACCGAGCATCTGTTCCATCTGTTCGTCAGTGAGATTGGCGGTAAGGTTGACAGCCCAGTCGCAGAACTCAAGGAAGAGAGTCTTTGCCTTCTCGTTGCCACAATAGAGCCATGCGTCACGAAGACCGGCGTACATCTTGTGGAGGTTATAGAAAGGAGCCCATGAGCCGAAGTATGTTCCGAAGTTACCTTGCTTGAATGTGCTCCACACCTTTGCGCTGTTAGGGAATCCCCCCATGTAGCCTGTACCCCACGAAGGGTTATTCTTCTTGTTTGCTTCAGCACATTCTGCTATCTCGTCTATCATGTATTCCATGCGCTTGCGACATTCCTCGTTGCCAGTAGCGGCATTGATAGCCATTGCAGTAAGGTAATGTCCACCCACATGACCGTCGAGGCCGTCCCAGTTAGGGTAGGTCTTGGCCTTGGGCGTGAGTCCAGCCTCCTTGCGGTAAGGAGCAAGCAGACGGTCGCAGTCATACTTGAGAAGAGTGTGGATGTTGAGGTCGCGTGCATACTTGAGAGGACCGTCAAGCAGAGTGATGTCACCTAATGGAAACTCGTCAGGATACAATTTGTCTTGTGCATTGACATACTGTGCACACGCAATACCAATAAATAAGGAGCAAACGATGTGTCTTGTCTTCATGATTGTCGTTTTGTTTGTTGTTATTTTGCTAATTAATACATCAGCAAATGTAGTAAGAATAATTGTATATTTGGCACTTTTACACTAAAAAAGACTTTTATTGATAAAAAAAACTCCATTTTATCAAAAAAATGACGTTTTTATAAAAAAATGCGCCCTTTTGCGTTATTTTTTTTCCCGAACTATTGGATGGAAAGTTTTCTTTTATAACTTTGCACCCGAAAAAATACTAATAGTGAAACATAAGGGGTCATTTTTTCTTCGATTAGTAGCGAAACACAAGTTAAGCGAACATCGTGGGAAAGTATTTAGCATAAATAAGTATACCAGAGAACAAACTTAACCGTCGTATCTATGAGACAACTTAAAATTAACACAAGTATCACAAGACGTGATAGCGAATCAGTGGAAATCTATCTTCGCGATATTGGTCATCGTGAAACAATCACAGTAGATGAAGAGGTAGAGCTGACTCGTCGTATTCATAAAGGTGACCAGAAGGCTCTCGATGCACTCGTTGAGGCTAACCTTCGTTTTGTGGTTTCTGTGGCTAAACAATTCCAGAACCAAGGACTTTCCCTCTCAGACCTTATCAGTGAGGGAAACATCGGACTTATCAAGGCTGCACAACGCTTTGATGAAACACGAGGATTCAAGTTTATCAGTTTTGCTGTATGGTGGATTCGCCAGTCAATACTTGCTGCCATAGCTGAGAAGTCAAACATGATTCGTGTACCTCTCAACCAGCAGGGTGTAAACAGCAAGGTGCGCAGAGCAACATCACAGTTCAAGCAACAGTATATGCGCGACCCATCTCCAGAGGAGTTGGCAGAGATAGCTGACCTTCCAATAGACAAGGTTATTGAAAGTTTCGGAACACATGGCAAGACCGTCAGTTACGACTGTCCTGTGGCAGACGACGAGAGCACACCAATGATTGACCTCTTCACGGGTGATGCTGTTACAAATGCTGACCGTGGACTTGACACCGAATCACTTGCAAAAGAGATTGACTTCGTACTTCAGGACCTTAATCCACGTGACCGCGAGATTATCCGTATGTGCTTCGGCATCGGTTCAAATGAGATGACACTTGACGAGATTGGTTCTCGCTTCAATCTCTCTCGTGAACGTGTACGCCAGTTGCGTGAGGTGACACTCACACGTCTCCGTCGCAACGACCGCACATTACAACTCAGAAAGTATTTGTCATAAGTTGAATGTAAAAAGCAGCACCTCGTTATCGATATGCTGCTTTTTCTCTATCCCCCCCGAATTTTCAACTACCTTTGTAACACCGAGATAACAAATCTTTCAAGAACATCGGTTTTGCATAATCTTCATTATGTACCGACTAAAACCATTAATGGTCTAGAATAACGTACAATAGGAGATGTAAGTTATATATTGAGAGAAGTTTTTTATCATTTTTAAATGCATTATTATGAGATTCTTGTCGTTTTACATCCTGATTTCTTTTTTGGTGGCAATCAATACAAAAGGATATTCACAACAGAATTATGATGAAGTGTTATTGGTTAATAAAACTCTAAATATAGATTCTTCTTTCATTGATTCTCTCTCGCTCAATGATGTAAGAAACGGAGTACGTGTAAAATCAATTCGGAATCAATTTTATGGATATAAATTGAACGAGATAATTGTTCCAGATATTAATGATGATTGTAAGTTCTATTGGTCAATAAACTCTAATATTAAGAGAAAAAGAAAAAA
>JAGCWG010000588.1 GCA_017961965.1 Bacteroidaceae bacterium
GGTTCTTGTGGGAAGTCAAAGCGAAGCCTTGAGTCTTGCCCATAAGGATGTGTATCTATATGAGATGTTGCTCCGACAAGAGGCAAATCCAGAATTGGATGAACCGTTGGAAGTAGAGACGTTTAATGCCTTGGGTGGCAATATGGAAGAACTGAAGGCAAAGGTTGACGGAATCAGAAGCGACTATGAGTTCTACTCATATTTTGCAGGAGCTTTTATAGGATTCGTCATTGGCTTTAAGTTGCTAAAGCTGTCCTTGAAGCGTGGACGTAAAACTTATGAGATTGATATGGCACGTTGTACCATGTGTGGAAAGTGCTTCAATTATTGTCCTCAAAACCTTAAAACATCAAAATGATGAGAAAACTATATCGAAATATCGCTATTGTCACGGCTGTCTTTATATTGATATTGACAGCTATGTTGGCTGTGAGTTATTATCAAATGCAACAGGTATCGCCTCTTGAGACAGGCGTGATGGAGACCTTGAAGGAGTTGAATGAGACTAATGGTGATAACGAATTGCTCCAACAACAGATTCGTGAGCTGGACCTCCTTTCACGTAAGGCTTATTTCGTGAAGGAAGGACAGTTGAAGATGGGTCTGTACCTGTTACTCGGTATGGCTCTCGTTTTGGTTACTTGCCTTAATCTTTATTACAAGGAGACGAAGAATCTTCCAGATAAGGAGTTTGACCCAATAGATGAATGGGCAATAAAGACGAATGCACGTAAGTACATTTCGTGGGTTGCAGTTGTGGTTGCCGTGGTATGCGTATGTCTCGTTGGCTTGCAACATATTAACTTCAAAGGCTTATTGGCGAAGTCTGATGGGGAGGTCTTGGAAGAAGCGCAGGTAGATGAGGCAGAAGCAGGCGAGTCACAAGATTTGCAGACACAGGAAGCTGCCGACACATTAGCTACAGAAGAAGCTAAGGCTGAGGAAAACGATTCTGTAAAGGTTGAGGATGACATGCCAGAACTTAAAGTGTCATCAAAGGCCTTTAGGGGCAACAATTCAAGTGGCGTGTCATCTGCACGAGGCATAGCTACTTCTTGGAATCTTAATGGCAAGAAGAACATACTCTGGCAATCGTCCATACCAAAGCATGGATATAACTCACCAGTCATAACAGGAAGGAATGTGTTCATAACAGGTGCAGATGCAAAGGCACGTGAGCTCTATTGCTATGACGTGTGGACGGGAGAACTTAAATGGACGTTAAAGGCTGACGGCATCGCTGGTTCGCCAAGTACCATGCCGAAGGTAAATGCTGATACGGGATTGGCTGCAAGTACGGTGGCAACCAATGGTGAACAGGTATGTGCCATCTTTGCCACGGGTGATGTCATCTGTGCCGATATGGAAGGTAAGCGCCTGTGGGCAAAGAATATCGGTCTTCCAGACAACCATTATGGATATGCGTCCTCTTTGTTGATGTACGGTAGTACGCTTATTATCCAGTACCAGAACAATTCAAATGCAAAAATCTTGGCTCTTAATGCTAAGAATGGTAATACTATATGGAGTAAGGGAGCAAAGGACAAGATAGCATGGAGTTCCCCAATTATTGCCACTCTGGGTGGCAAGTCCGCACTTGTGGTTATGGGTAATCCTGCTATTGCCGCATACAATCTGTCAAACGGTAATGAACTATGGCGTGTGGAATGTATGAGTGGAGAGGTCGGTTCCAGTCCTGCTTGTGCAGGTGGCGTGGTATTTGGCGCAAGTGAATATGCCAAGTGTATCGCTATAGATGGCGCAACGGGAGAGACTCTCTGGGAAGCAAGCGACTATCTGCCTGAGTGCTCAAGTTTGGCTGCAACGAAGGACCTTGTCTTTTGTGCCACAAGCTATGGAATGGTATGTGCCTATGATGCAAAGACTGGCGAAGTCAAGAAGGAACATGACCTAACGACTCCGTTCTATTCTTCTCCTGTTGTTGTTGATGGCAAGGTGTATCTCTTCAGCAATAGCGGAAAGGTGTACATCTTTTCAGCAAGTACATTCGACCTTATCACATCGTTCGAGACAGGAGAAAAGACATTCGCCACACCTGCCTTTACGGATGGCATGATGATTGTGAGAACGGATAAGTCACTTTATTGCGTAAAGAAGAAATGAGAAAGGACGACGTAAATATAAAGGATGCCAATGGCTGTAGCGGTTGTGGGTGTGTATCGCCCGATGATGCTGTTCAGGTTGTCTGGCGAAAGACGGATGCTATCATAGATAGGATTGGTACGGGGCGAGAATTGATTATTCCGCTTCTGCAAGCCATACAGAAGGAATTTAACTATTTGCCTTCTGATGCGCTTAATCGTATCTATGAACGTACGGATATTGACCGTGCCCAACTCATAAGCGTTGCTACCTTCTATTCGCAGTTGAGGATGGTTCCTTATGGCAAGCATATCATCAAGGTATGTATCGGAACGGCATGCCATGTTAAGGGTGCCAATAACGTATATGATGCGTTTAGGCGTGAGCTACAGCTGGAAGGTGACGACATAACCTCTGCTGATGGTAAATACTCCATCGAGAAGGTGGCTTGTCTTGGTTGTTGTGCCTTGGCTCCTGTCGTACAGATTGACCAGAAGATATTCGGACACGTCATGCCGGGTCGTGTGCGTGAGGTCTTGGATGAATTTGAATCCATGGTCGCCAGTCAGGAACAGGAAGACTCTGCCTATGATGAGAGCAAGATACAAGGGGAGGTTAGGTTAGGTATGGAGAATTGTTGTCAGGCAAGTGGAACGGCAGAGGTGTATTCTGCCGTTGTGGAAGCTTGCAAGGAACTGGGAATCCATATCCGAATCAAGCCTGTGTCTTGTGTGGGTACTTGTAACCAAGTTCCTCTGATTGATGTTGCGACTCTTGATGGCAAAATCGTGCGCTATCCAAACATTAGGCCAGACGAAGTGAAGGAAGTCTTGCTCCATCATTTCCGCCCTGCAAGTCGTTTGAGACGTTTGCGTAATGCCATGCTTAATCATATAGATACGTTCCATACTGACCAGACGTGGGACAATATACTCTTCACGCCAGAGAAAGAACGTACGCAGAGCATCAACACGTTTTTGGGTGGACAGTTCCGCATCTCAACCGAGGGATATGGACATCTCAATCCGCTTGACCTTGACGAGTATATCTCGCAAGGAGGCTTTGAGGCACTTGAAAAGACCGTCAAGGAAATGTCACCACGTCATGTTATTGACGAATTGCTCAAAAGTGGCATCCGTGGACGAGGAGGTGGAGGATTCCCTACTGGAAGGAAATGGCAACTTGTTTCCGATAGCAAAGGCAACCCTATCGTTATCTGTAATGGTGACGAGGGTGACCCGGGTGCATTTATGGATCGCATCTTGTTGGAGTCTTATCCTTTGCGTGTGATTGAAGGCATGATAATTGCCGGATATGCCGTTGGGGCAAGCGAGGGAGTATTCTATATCCGTGCAGAGTATCCTCAGGCTGTTATACGTATTCGTAAGGCGCTTGACATGTGCCGTCAGAAAGGATTATTAGGAACAAATATATTTGGAACGGACTTTAGCTTCGACATTCGTGTGTTTGAAGGTGCTGGAGCTTTCGTCTGTGGAGAGGAGACCGCACTTATTGCTTCCATGGAAGGCAAGCGTGGATTCCCACATCTCCGTCCTCCTTATCCTGCCCAGAAGGGCTTTAACGGCAGACCTACGTTGATAAATAACGTGGAGACGTTGAGCCAGATTGCATATATCATCCGTCATGGTGCAGATGAATATGCCAAGGTGGGAACTGAGGGCAGTCGTGGTACCAAGGTGTTTGCCTTGGCAGGCAAGGTGAACCACGGCGGTCTTATTGAGGTTCCTATGGGAACAACACTTCGCCAGATTGTCGAGAATATTGGTGGCGGAGTGGAAGGCGGTGAAGCCTTGAAGGCTGTACAGATAGGTGGACCTTCCGGAGGATGTATTCCTGCCGAACTGTGCGATGCCGAGGTGGATTTCGATGCCTTGAACAAGATGGGCTCCATCATGGGTTCTGGAGGATTGGTTGTGTTGAGCGAGAGTAGTTGCATGGTCGATGTGGCACGCTACTTTACCAACTTCACTTGTGCCGAGTCATGTGGAAAATGTACTTTCTGTCGTGTGGGCATTCGTCGTATGCTTGACATACTTGACCGCCTAACTACGGGACAGGCAAAGGCGGATGACATCAATCGTCTGGAGGAACTTGCCCTCAGCATCAAGCGTTCTGCCTTGTGCGGACTTGGCAAGACTGCTCCAAATCCTGTGCTCTCCACTCTTCGCTATTTCCGCGACGAATATGAGGAGCA
>JAGCWG010000589.1 GCA_017961965.1 Bacteroidaceae bacterium
ATACTCTCATTCTCAGAGATGACCGAGGAAGAAGTAGCAGAAGCTCGCAAGAATGCAGAGAAAGTAGCGGAGAAAGCCCTGTGGAAGCACTTTATCAAGTATTACCACGAGGCATACGACTTTGCTCTCAATAAGCGTAACGAGCGCATTGGCTGAAAGCCACTTTAATTCGAGACACATATAAGGCATACTTCTGACGAAGAAGGGATAATGGATATAGTTCCTTGGCATTGATTCTTCGTGTCAAATAATCGTCAGAATAAGCCGTAATAATAAATAACCAATTAAATAGTTATTATTATGAAAATTAAAGCAAGTAATGCAAGCACGCCTAACTGGCGTGAGATTAGTGTAAAACCAAACATTCCAGAGGCTCTCAAGCCATTGGATGAAATCGCACATAACCTTTGGTGGTCATGGACGGAAGAGGCTAAGCAGCTCTACCGTGACATCGATCCAGCTCTCTATAAGGAGGTTAACCACAATCCTGTGCTTTTCCTCTCTCGTATGAATTATGAGAAGCTTGAGGCTCTCGCAAAGGATAAGACTGTCCTTGACCGAGTAAACAAGCTCTACGCTCAGTTCCGTGCATATATGGATGTTGAACCAGACAAGAATCGTCCATCAGTAGCTTACCTCTGTATGGAGTATGGTCTTAGCCACGTGCTCAAGATTTACTCTGGTGGTCTTGGAATCCTCGCTGGTGACTACGTCAAGGAGGCATCTGACTCTAACGTTGATTTCTGTGCCGTAGGTTTCCTCTATCGTTTCGGCTACTTCACTCAGACACTCTCTATGGACGGACAGCAGATTGCCAACTATGAGGCTCAGCAGTTCGCATCACTCCCTATCGAGCGCGAGCTTGATGAGAACGGTAATCAGGTTGTTATTGACGTTCCATACAACAACTATACAGTTCATGCACTCGTGTGGACAGTCAACGTAGGTCGTGTCAAGCTCTATCTCCTCGATACAGATAATGACATGAACTCAGAGTTTGACCGTTCTATCACTCACGCACTCTATGGCGGTGACTGGGAGAACCGTATCAAGCAGGAGATTCTCCTCGGTATCGGTGGTGTGCTTCTTCTCAAGAAGCTCGGCATCCAGAAGGATATCATCCATTGTAACGAGGGACACGCAGCACTCGCAAATGTTCAGCGTCTTGTTGACTACGTTGAGGGCGGCATGTCATTCAACGAGGCACTTGAGGTTGTACGTACATCTTCACTCTATACTGTACACACTCCTGTACCTGCTGGTCATGACTACTTCGATGAGGCTCTCTTCGGCAAGTACATGGGTCAGTATCCAGCACGTCTTGGTATCTCATGGGATGAGTTCATCGGTATGGGTCGTACAAATCCAGAAGACAAGAGTGAGCGTTTCTGTATGTCAACATTCGCTTGTAACACATGTACATGGTGCAATGGTGTAAGCTGGCTTCACGGCAAGGTGTCACAGGAGATGTTCAACCCAATCTGGAAGGGCTACTACCCAGAGGAGCTTCATAACGTAGGATATGTGACAAATGGTGTTCACATGCCAACATGGACAGCTTCTGAGTGGAAGGCACTCTACGCTAAGTATTTCGATAAGAAACATCTTTCTGACCAGTCAAACGAGAAGATCTGGGCAGCTATACATAAAGTACCTGACGAGGAAGTCTGGAATACTCGTGTTGCACTCAAGAACAAGCTCTTCGAGTACATCAAGAGAGAGTTCAAGGCTGATTGGCTCAAGCACCAGGGTGACCCATCACGTATCGTGTCAATCGTAGAGAAGATTAACCCTAATGCGCTTACAATCGGTTTTGCACGTCGTTTCGCTACATACAAGCGTGCACACCTTCTCTTCTCAGATCTTGACCGTCTTGCCAAGATTGTCAACAATCCTGACCAGCCTGTACAGTTCCTCTTCGCTGGTAAGGCTCACCCGGCAGATGGAGCAGGACAGGGACTTATCAAGAAGATTTACGAGATTAGCCGTCGTCCTGAGTTCCTCGGAAAGATTATCTTCCTTGAGAACTACGACATGAAGCTCGCACGTCGTCTTGTGACAGGTGTGGATATCTGGATGAACACTCCAACACGTCCACTCGAGGCATCAGGTACATCAGGTGAGAAGGCTCTCATGAATGGTGTCGTAAACCTCTCCGTACTCGATGGATGGTGGCTTGAGGGCTACCGTGAGGGTGCTGGATGGGCACTTACAGAGAAGCGTACATTTCAGAATGATGCTCAGCAGGATCAGCTCGATGCTGCTACTATCTATTCTCTCCTTGAGAATGAGATTCTCCCTCTCTACTACAACAAGAACGCTAAGGGCTATTCTGAAGGATGGGTTAAGACTATCAAGAACTCTATCGCACAGATTGCTCCAAACTATACTATGAAGCGTCAGCTTGACGACTACTTCACAAAGTTCTATTGCCCACTTGCAGAGCGTCGTGCTAAGCTCTTTGTAGACAACTTCAAGAAGGCAAAGGAAATTGCTGCATGGAAGGAACTCGTAGCAAGCCGTTGGGATGCTATCAACGTAGTATCTTGCGAGAAGGAAGAGGATATGTTGCATGGCGTAGTCGTTTCTGGTAAGAAGTATCATTTGAAGTATGTTATCGACGAGCAGGGTCTTGATGACGCTGTAGGCTTTGAGCTTGTAACTCTCGTAACAGACGAGGAAGGTCGCGACCACGTGGCACAGGTAGAACCTCTTGAGGTAACAAAGCGTGAGGGTAATCTCTTTACATTCGAGGGTACTCACATTATTCCTACAGCAGGAAGCTTCAAGGTTGCTTACCGTATGTTCCCTAAGAATGCAGACCTCCCACATCGTCAGGATTTCTGCTATGTTAAGTGGTTCAACTAATCCCTTGGGGATTCTTAATAGTAATAAAAAAGCGAAGGTGCACATCCGCATCTTCGCTTTTTTCGTATCTTTACAACACAGAGTCTATGATGAATTCTTGATTTTCTGTGTGCTCTGTGTTCTAAAAAGTTTTTATTACGCCATAAAAACAAAAATCCGACTCAAGAAATAATCTTGAATCGGATAGTGCGGTGCGTACGAGACTCGAACTCGTGACCCCATGCGTGACAGGCATGTATTCTAACCTACTGAACTAACGCACC
>JAGCWG010000590.1 GCA_017961965.1 Bacteroidaceae bacterium
AAGCCAACGGCAGAGAAACCAGCCCTCCTCACTCTTGACGAGGTGGAGACATTCCTTCACGAGTTCGGTCACTCGCTCCACGGCATGTTTGCCGATACCAAGTACCGCTCACTCTCGGGCACAAACGTATATTGGGACTTCGTGGAACTTCCATCCCAGTTCATGGAGAACTACTCCGTGGAGAAGGATTTCCTCCTCACCTTTGCAAGACATTACGAGACAGGCGAGGCACTACCTGACGAACTTATCCAACGTATCGTGGCAAGCCGCAACTTCAACGTAGCATACGCCTGCATGCGTCAGGTCAGCTTCGGACTTCTCGATATGGCATACTACACTCGTACAGAACCTCTCACAGAGGATATCAAGCAATACGAGAAACAAGCATGGGCAGATGCGCAGGTACTCCCATCCGTACCAGAAGCATGTATGTCTGTACAGTTCTCTCACATCATGGCTGGAGGTTACTCTGCAGGTTACTACTCATACAAATGGGCGGAAGTACTCGACGCCGATGCCTTCGCCAAGTTCAAGGAGAACGGCATCTTCGACCAGAAGACTGCTCAGTCATTCCGTGACAACGTACTCTCAAAGGGCGGTACAGAGCATCCAATGATTCTCTACAAGCGATTCCGAGGACAAGAACCAACCATTGCGGCACTATTGCACCGCAATGGAATTAAAAGTTAAAACTAAAACTGGAGCTAAGTAGTGAGAAGTTATTACTAATGAACAATAGAAATAATGACTCAACCAAATCTTAATTCATAAATATTAATAAAGCAGATGAAGAAGTTGCTCTACATATTGCTGTCACTTATGACATTATCCCTCGTATCATGCGAAAGAGAGGATGATGTCAACGACATATTCAACGGCAAAAAATGGTACATAAAGGATTTTGTTGCAAACGGCAATAAAGCAACCAACGAAGACATGAAGCCTCTCTACTACAGCGGAAGTGACTGCTATGTAATCACGTTTACTGGCAACTCATTCATGGCAACTATGTCGAAAGGTGCAACAATCACAGGCACATGGAATGCCAACGGCAAGAAACAGACGTTGTCACTATGGGTAAATAACGCACAGGGCGTGTCCAGCACCCTCGACAACACTTTAGTCGAAATAATCAAGAACGTATCCTCCTATGAGGGTGACGCAAACATATTAACGATAAAGAAAGACAATGGCAACCTGATAAGGTTGAGTGTCGAAAGATAAAACTACACAATAAGACAATGACTGAAACTGAGAAACAACATAACCTTGACCTGCGTTATCTACGCATGGCTCGCATTTGGTCGGAAAATTCATATTGCCAACGCCGTAAGGTTGGCGCTCTCATCGTGAAAGATACGATGATCATATCCGATGGCTACAACGGCACACCTTCTGGATTCGAAAACGTGTGCGAGGAAGACGGTGTAACAAAGCCTTACGTGCTCCATGCCGAGGCAAACGCCATAACCAAGATTGCCCGCTCAAGCAACTCAAGTGACGGTTCAACGCTCTATGTCACCGCCTCACCATGCATCGAGTGTGCCAAGCTCATCATTCAAGCAGGCATAAAGCGTGTCGTCTATTCTGAGAAATACCGTCTCGAAGACGGCATCGAACTGCTCAAAAGGGCAGGAATAGACGTAGTTTATCAGGAAATCAAGGGAAATTAAGAGTTTATCACAATAAACTCTTAATTTCAAAAAAACAAATTCTTAACTAAAGTCTTAATCATAATTATTAATTATATAAGCAAGCATGAACATCAATCGTTCTTCAAGATACATTCCAATTGTGGCAGCCGTAGGTGTTGTCGTGGGAATCATTATAGGAACATTCTTCGCAAATAGGTTTTCGGGCAACCGCTTAAACATCATCAACACAACAAGCAACAAGGTCAACGACCTTCTCCACATCATCGACGACCAGTATGTCGATACAGTTGACATCCCAGCCATCGTCGAACAGGCGATGCCAAAATTGCTCGAGGAACTCGACCCTCACTCCACATACATAGGCGCAAAGGAAGCTAAGACCGCCAATGATGACCTCAAGGGAAGTTTCAGCGGTATCGGCGTGCAGTTTACCATCCGCACCGACACCGTGCGCATCACGAACATCATAAAGGGAGGCCCATCAGAGAAGGTTGGCCTCATCGCTGGAGATAAGATTATCTCCATTGATGGTGAGCCTTACGTGGGTAAGATTGTTACTAACGAGGAAACAATGCACCGTCTCAAGGGTGAAGGAGGAACAAAGGTGAAACTCGGCATCCTCCGCAACGACTCTCCAAAGCCTCTATACTTCACTATCGTGCGTGGTGATATCCCTATCAAGAGCATAGATGCCACATACATGATAAACAAAGAGCTTGGCTACATCAAGATTAAGAGTTTTGGAGAGACAACATACGCAGAACTCCTAACATCACTTGCAGAACTTGAAACAGAAGGTTTCCGTGGACTCATCATCGACCTCCGCGGTAATGGCGGTGGTTACCTCGCAGCTGCAATACAGATGATAAACGAGTTCCTTCCTAAGAACCGCCTCATCGTCTATACTCAGGGACGAAGGGTGAAGAAAGAGGAATACTTCAGCGATGGACGTGGCTCATACGAGGACATCCCTCTCATCGTCCTCACCGACGAGTTCTCAGCAAGTGCTGCCGAGATTTTCTCAGGAGCAATACAGGACAACGACCGTGGTGTCATCATCGGTCGACGTACGTTCGGAAAGGGACTTGTTCAGCAACCAATAGAGTTTGGCGACGGCAGTATGCTACGCCTCACCATCGCTCGTTATTACACTCCTTCTGGTCGCTGCATCCAGAAGCCTTACGTCAAGGGACACAGCCGTGAGGAGTACGACATGGATCTTATCACGCGCTATGAACATGGAGAATTCTTCAATGAGGATTCCATACACCAGAATGGCGAGAAATATTACACTCGCATCGGTCGTGTCGTTTATGGTGGTGGTGGCATCATGCCAGACTTCTTTGTGGCAGAAGACACCACAAAGATTACTTCCTACTACACAGAGGTGAGTGCAAAGGGACTTATTGCACAGTTCTGCTTTGAATATGCCGATGCCAACCGCAAGGCAATGGCTGATATGGACAATGCCGATAAAATAGTGCACCATCTCCGCCACAATCACGTGATGGACAAGTTCATCAAATTCTGCGATGGCAAGGGGATACAGCGCAGAAACAATATGATACTTACGTCACAGCACCTTCTCGAGCGCGCCGTATATAGCGGAATCATCTATTACATCCTTGACATGAACGAGTACATGGAGTACATCAACCGCGACGATGCAACTGTACTCAAAGCCATTGATGTCTATAAGACAGGACAGTTCAAACCAAAAGCACAAGAGAAGAAGAAATAGATTTCACCCAGAAACAAACAAGCCGTTCGGACACCATTGTCCGAGCGGCTTTATTGATGGGCAAGCAGAACGTTACCCCACCCCACCATATATAAAATATTAGAGTGTGGCTTAACAAAAAAAAAGACCCAACGAAATGCTGGGTCTCATGATGTAGCGAATA